>JAUNSE010000164.1 GCA_030539415.1 Desulfovibrionaceae bacterium | reverse complement strand
TACGAGCCGCCCGAGGATCACGAAAGCTACATCCACCGCTCGGGCAGAACGGGAAGGGCGAATGCGGCCGGCACCGTCATTTCCCTCGTGGACATCATGGAGCACATGGAGCTTGAGCGCATAGCCAGGCATTACAATCTCCACCTTCACGAAATTGCCGATCCCACGGACGAGGAAGTGGCCAGAGTCGTCTCCAGCCGTCTGCTGACTCTGATGGAAGCCCGCTACCGCAAGCTGAACGCCCTGGAAAAGACCAGGGTCCGCCGCTACACGGCCTTTGCCAGAGAGCTGGCCAATCTGCAGCTCGAGGACGAGAGCGAGGGCGCCGGCGTCAATCTGCTGGGCATGCTGCTTGATGCCTGCCATCACAACACCCTGGACGACATGCGCCTGCCCAAGCCTCCGGCTCCCAGAAAGGAGCGGGAGAAGCGCCGCGACAGCGCCGCGGGCAGAAGAGGCGGCGAGCGTGCCGTCGAGGATGCCGAAGCGGATGCCGAGCTCCAGGACGGGAGCCTGCCCGATGAGGATGGCCAGTCCAGATCCTCCAGGCGGCGCAGAAAGCGCAGAAAGCGCGGCGGGCACAGAAGCGGCGAGAATCCGGCCGTCCAGAGTCAGTCCGCCGAGGGCGCCGAGACCGAGTCCGAGCTTTCGGACGCGGCTGCCGCTCCCGCGGAGGGCTCTGCGGAAAATGCCGGCGCGTCCGACGATGCCGGGACTCCGGCGCCCGCTGACGAGCAGCCGAAGAAGAAGTCCCGCAAGCGCCGCAGACGCAGAAAGTCCTCTTCCGCGGAGCAGGCTCCGGACAGCGCGTCCGACGAGTCCGGCAGCGATGACGCGGGAGAACTGCCCGGCAGCGCCGGAGACAATCCCGACATTGTACCCTTCTAGACGGAAACACGGTCCGGGGCATGCGGAGCTTCTCCGATGCCCCGGCCTTCCGCATCCTTTGTTTTCAAGGCAGACAATATGCTCACTTTCCCTGTGCGTCCGGCCAACGGCAAGAAAACCGGTGTCACTATCGGCAATTTCGACGGTGTGCACCGCGGACATCAGCTTCTTGTCCACAAAACTCTGGAAATCTGCGCCGAACGCGGACTGGACAGCGTGGCCGTCACGTTCTGGCCGCACCCGAGAGCGCTCTTTTCCGGCCGGCAGATGCCGCCTCTGGCCGATCTGCAGAACCGGCGCAAGCTGCTGGGAGGTCTCGGTGTCAGCTTTCTTCTCGAACTGAACTTCACGCGCGAGATAGCGGCCCTGACTCCCGACGAATTTGTCCGCACCTATCTTCTGCCTCTGGACATGGACAGCCTCGTGATCGGCTACGACTTCTGTCTGGGCAAGGGGCGCAGCGGCGACTTCGCCGCCCTTGCCGAACTTGGCGGAAAGTACGGCTTTTCGGTCACGCAGGTGCCGCCCCTCATGCTCGGAGAGGCGCCCATCAGCTCCACAAGGCTGCGCCGCGCCATCGAGCAGGGCGAGCTCGGCCTGGCCCGCGACATGCTGGGGCATCCGTACGCCTTTGACGGCCGCGTCGTGCACGGTCAGGGACGAGGCACCGGACTCGGCTTTCCCACCGCCAACCTGTTGCCCCCGGAGGTGCTGCTGCCCCCGGACGGCGTCTACGCGACCCGCCTGACACACAGGGGCGTGCGCCATGCCGCCGTCTCCAATATCGGTTTTTCCCCCACGTTCGGCGGCACGCAGCGCACCATCGAAAGCTTCATCCTTGAAGGCGACATCAATCTGTACGGCGAGGTCATAGAGCTCGAATTTCTGGAGCGCCTCAGAGACGAGCGCCGCTTCCCCGGCGTGCAGGAACTCACCGCGCAGATTGCCAGGGATGTGGAGCAGGCCAGAAACATCAATCTGGCCGCAGCAGGCGCCTAGCCCGCCCGCATCCGCAGGATTCCCCCCTTTTTCTTCACTGGAAGACAGACCTTGACGCGCCTGCCTTCCAGTCCCTTTTTTCTGCTCCGTTTCCAATCACCCCAACGCGGGGCGCGTTTGCGCCCCCCTCTTCCGAACAGCGGCATCCGCCGCAAGGGCTCCTACTATGGCCATCTGGGATTTCGCCTGGGTTACCGATCCTTCAGCCTGGGCCGGTCTTGGCACGCTTATCCTGATTGAAATCGTCCTCGGCATCGACAATATCGTCTTCATTTCCATTCTTGCCTCCACGCTGCCCAAGTCCCAGCGCAAGCACGCCTTCATCGCCGGCCTCGGCCTGGCCCTTGTGGCCCGGCTTGCCCTGCTGGCCGGCGTTGCCTGGGTCGTCACCCTGACCCAGCCCATTTTCGAACTCTTCGGGCACAACTTCTCGTGGCGCGACTGCATTCTCATCTTCGGCGGCGTGTTTCTGCTGCTCAAGGGCACCATGGAGATGCACGAGCGCCTGGAGGGGCAGATCTTTGATCCGCAGAAGGAGACCAAGCATCAGGCCGTCTTCTGGCAGGTCATAGCCCAGATTGTCATTCTGGACGCCATATTCTCCATCGATTCGGTCATCACCTCGGTCGGCATGGTGCAGCATCTTCCCATCATGTACATGGCCGTGATCTGCGCGGTGGGCTTCATGCTTCTGGCGTCCGGCCCGCTGGTGGCCTTCATAGAGCGACATCCGACAATCATCATTCTGTGCCTGGGCTTCCTGCTCATGATAGGCCTTTCGCTCATCACCGACGGCATAGGCATGCACATCCCCAAGGGCTATCTGTACACGGCCATCCTCTTCTCGCTGCTCATCGAATTCTGCAATCAGTACGCCCTGCGCAACCGCAGGCGCAGAGTCAGCATGAGGGACATGCGCGAGGCAACGGCACGCGTCATTCTGGGCCTGCTCGGCGGCAAGACTTCCGCCGACTCCTCTCCCATGGATGCCCTTGCCCTGAGCGGAGTCGCCGACGGCGCAACCTTCGCGCCCGAAGAACGCGACATGGTGGGACGAGTCATCCGTCTGAGCGGCCGCACGGCCCGCTTCATCATGACCCCGGCCCAGCGCGCTCCCTGGCTCGGCGCCGACGCCACCTTCGAGGAGGCCGAGCACTTCGCCCTGCGCACGGGACTTTCCTGGCTGCCCGTGCGGGACATGGAAACCGACGACGTGCTGGGCGTGGTGCCGGTCTCGAAGCTTATCCGCAGGTCCGATGCCCCCTTTGCCCTGAAGAACCTCATCCAGTCAGCGCCCACGGTGCTGGAGCACACCTCCCTGGCCGACGTGCTGGCCGACTTCCGCAGCAATCCCGTTCCCCTGCTCTTTGTGGTGGACGAGTACGGCACCACTGTGGGACAGATTCTGCCCGCCAACCTCATCTCCGTTCTGGCCGGCCAGATGGGCGACCTCCCGGCGAGTCCCGACAGCTGCCGCATGCCCGACGGCTCATGGAAGCTGCCCGGGCGCCTTTCCGTGGACATGGCCATCTCCTGGCTCGGCATCAATCCCGGTGCGGACAGCGAGTCCGCCACCCTGGCCGGCCTCATTCTGGAAAAGCTCCAGCACATCCCCCAGGTGGGCGAGAAGTTCCAGTACCAGGGCTGGCAGATCGAAGTCACGCGGATGGACGGCCGCCGCATAGACGAGGTGCGCGCTGTGCAGGCAAGGAGCCGCAAGCGCTCCTGATCCTCGCGGCGGGGCGGTCCGGGCCGCCGCCCGCCCCTTTCACTGCGGGGGGCTTTCTGCTACACTTTTCCGCGGCCGTGACACGGGCCCGCATGAAAATCTGAAGATTCCGGAGCTCTTCCGGAGCAAATCACTCCGACTGTCCTCCCGGGCGAGCAGCCCGGGTTCCCCATATGAAGATGAGCGCATCTGCCCAATAACGGAGGTCTATCATGGAAAATCTCTGCTACAAGAGAGTCCTCGTCAAACTCAGCGGCGAGGCTCTTGCCGGCGAACAGGGATTCGGCATCCATCCCGAAACCGTACAGCTCATCTGCCAGGAGCTGGGTAGCGTTCTGGAACTCGGCGTGCAGATGGCCCTGGTCATCGGCGGCGGCAACATCTTCCGCGGCCTCTCCGGTTCGGCCAAGGGCATGGAGCGCTCTTCGGCCGACTACATGGGCATGATGGCCACGGTTCTCAACGCCCTTGCCGTGCAGGATCAGCTCGAGAAACTCGGGCATCCCACCCGCGTGCTCTCCGCCATCACCATGCAGCAGGTCTGCGAGCCCTTCATCCGCCGCCGCGCCCTGCGCCACATGGAGAAGGGCCGCGTTGTCATCTGCGCCGCCGGCACGGGCAACCCCTACTTCACGACCGACACCACGGCCGCCCTGCGCGGCATGGAGCTGCAGTGCGATGCCATCGTCAAGGCCACAAAGGTTGACGGCATCTACGACAAGGATCCCTCCAAGCATGCCGATGCCGTCAAATTCGACACCATCACTTACGATGAAACCCTGACCCGCCATATCGGCGTCATGGACGCCACGGCCTTTGCCCTGCTGCGCGACAACAATGTGCCCATCATTGTCTGCCGCATGCTCGGCGGCGACATTCTGCGCGCCATCAAGGGCGAGCCCGTCGGCACCATCGTCACCGGCTAGTTCCGCCTGTGCGGACCGTTTCCCTGCCGCCGATGCCGCTTCCGGACCTTTTGTGCCGGCTGCTCCGGTCCGGCGCCCGGGCATTCAAATATCAAGGAGTTGACTCTCGTGGACATGGATATCCTGTTTCTTGACGCCGAAGAGCGTATGTCCAAGGCCGTAGCGTCCCTGGACAAGGAATTCGCCAAGCTGCGCACCGGCCGCGCCACCACCGCCCTGGTGGACAACATCAAGGCCGAGTACTACGGCACCCCCACTCCCATCTCGCAGATGGCTTCTGTCACG
The DNA here is from genome assembly GCA_030539415.1 of Desulfovibrionaceae bacterium. GTDB lineage: Bacteria > Desulfobacterota > Desulfovibrionia > Desulfovibrionales > Desulfovibrionaceae > Desulfovibrio. The sequence goes on along the minus strand of JAUNSE010000164.1, from coordinate 475 downwards.
GTTCCCGACAGCCGCACCATCACCATTCAGCCCTGGGACAAGAGCGGCTTCTCCGCCATCGAGAAGGCCATCCTCAAGTCCGATCTCGGCCTGACCCCCATCAATGACGGCAAGATCATCCGCATCACCATTCCCGCTCTCACCGAAGAGCGCCGCAAGGAGCTGGTGAAGGTTGCCCGCAAGTACGTCGAGGACGCCAAGGTGGCTGTCCGCAACGTGCGCCGCGACGCGAACGACTCCCTGAAGAAGATGGAGAAGGAAAAGGAAATCTCCGAGGACGAACGCAAGAAGGGCGAGGAAGACGTGCAGAAGCTGACCGACAAGTATGTCGCTCTGCTCGACAAGAGTTCCGCGGCCAAGGAAAAGGAAATCCTTGAAATCTAACTCCGCATCCATAGAAAGTCAGGCCGGCGGCCCCGCTGCGGGGCCGCGGGATCCGGCGGCCCTGCCGGCTCAGGTCGGCATCATCATGGAC
>JAUNSE010000163.1 GCA_030539415.1 Desulfovibrionaceae bacterium | reverse complement strand
GAGACCGTTGCCATGCACAGGTTCGGCGAACTGCTCGAACAGATGTCCAACGGCAAGTACAAGGTTCAGGTGTTCCCGAACTCCATGCTCGGCAAGGAAGACGCCTACATCGCCAACACCCGCAAGGGCATCATCCAGATGTGCGCCACCGGCACCCAGACCTCCTCTCTGCAGGCCTCCATGGGCATGCTCGAGACCCCCATGCTGTTCGATGACTACGACCATGCTCATCGCGCCATGAACGGCAAGACCTTCGAGCTCATCAATGCCGGTTTCCCGGAAAAGTCCGGCCTGCGCATGATGAACGCCTTCCCTCTTGGCTTCAGAAACTTCTACACCAAGAATGAAGTGAAGAGCATCAACGACATCAAGGGTCTGCGCATGCGCGTCCCGAACATCCCCCTGTACACCAACTTCGCCAAGGAATGCGGCATCTCCGGTCAGCCCATGCCCTTCGCCGAAGTGCCGGCCGCTCTTGACCAGGGCGTCATCGACGGCGGCGACAGCCCGCTCGCCGATATCGTTGCCGACAAGATGTACGAGAAGTGCCCCAAGATCACGACCACCCGTCACATCCTCGTGATCCATGCCCTCTACATCAACGAGAAGTTCTACCAGAGCCTGCCCGCCCAGGATCGCGAGTGGTTTGACAAGGCCGCCAAGCAGTCCGCCGAAGAGTGCTGGGTTGCCGTCGCCGAAGTCGACAAGAAGGCCGCTCAGGAAATCCTCGACCACGGCGGCTCCGTCTCCGAGCCCACTGCCGAGCTGAAGCAGTTCATGCAGGACGCCGGCAAGCGCAGCTGGCAGCTGTTCCTGGATCCCCAGTCCAAGAACTACGTGCCCAACGCCCAGGAAATTCTGGACAGCGCCGCTTCCTACCGCAACAAGTAATTTATGAATTCCGGGTCCGCGGCCTGCTCTGGTCGCGGACCTTTTTCTTTTCCGGGCTGAAGGACTCGGGGCAAGGAGCCCGTTTCCCTTCCCACATGCGCTTTTCACGTGCCTTCACCGCCTCACGGATTTGCTGCGCACGCCATGAAGCCGATGCCCGACCATATGCCTTTCAAGGAGCCTACCCTTTATGGCCAATGAACAAAAAACCGTGACTGCGTCTGCCCCCAAGGCGACCGAGCAGACGGCGCCCAAGCAGCAGGCCAAGAGCAGCGGCGGACGCTTCCTGTTCGAACTGTTCTGCGCCGCCATCTTTCTGGGCATGATCGGTCTTGTGACCTACAACGCCTTCCTGCGCTACGCCTTCAGGTCGAGCTTCCCCCCCAGCGAGGAGTGGGCGCGCTTCCTGTTCATCTATGTGACTTTCTTCGGCGCCATCGAGGCGTTCTATCACCGCAAGCACATCATTGTGGATCTTGTCATCGACCATCTGCACGGCATGTCCAGAAAAGTGGTCGATGTCGTGGCCATCCTCATCTCCATGGCGACCATGGGTCTTCTCCTGCTCGGCGGCATCAGCTATGTGCAGCAGACCATGGACACCTATTCGGTCTCCACAAACATCAACATGGCCTTCATCAACTGCACGCTGCCCATCTGCGCGGCTGCGGCTCTGGTCATTTTTGTCCGCGACCTGCGCAATGTGCTCCGCACCCCCGCGGCCCTGACCAATCCGAAGAAGAGCAAGGAAGAACGTATTCAGGAATTCCTGAAGGGCGAGGAGTTATAGGAGCGGCGTATGGAACTTATAATCTTCCTCGGCACCCTTTTTGTCTTCATGTGCCTGGGCATTCCCCTGGCACTGGTTCTGGCCATCTGCGCCGTTGTCCTCATGTTCCACTCGGGCATGTGGGACACCATGATCATCCCCACGTCAATGCTTGACGGCGCCAACAACTATCCCCTGATGGCCATTCCCTTCTTCGTCTTCGCCGGCGAAATCATGGCCGCCGGCGGCCTGTCGAAACGCGTCGTCGCCCTGGCCCAGCTGATGGTCGGCCGCATCCGCGGCGGTCTCGGCTACGCGGCCATCGTGGCCTCCATCATCTTTGCCGGCCTGATGGGCTCCTCGGTCGGCGAAGCCGCCGCCCTGGGCGGCCTGCTCCTGCCCATGATGAAGCAGGTGGGCTACGACAAGGGCCGCGCCGGCGCCGTCATCGCATCGGGCGCCATTCTCGGCCCCATCATTCCCCCGAGCACCAACTTCATCATCCTTGGCGCCACCATTTCCGGTCTGTCCATCACCAAGCTGTTCATGATCGGCCTGACCCCCGGCATCATGATCGGCCTCGCCCTCATGGTGACCTGGTACTTCATCGTCCGCAAGGACGGCTACAATGACACGATGACCTTCACCAAGGAGGAAGTGCGCCGCATCATCCTGGATTCGACTCCGGCCTTCATGATGCCCGTGCTCCTGCTCGGCGGCATCCGCTTTGGCATCTTCACCCCGACCGAAGGCGGCGCCTTTGCGGCCATCTACGCCATTGTGGTCTGCATGGGCTACTACCGCGAACTGAAAGTTCGCGACCTCATCCGCGTGAGCGCCAGCGCGGCCCGCACCACCGCCGTGGTCATGTTCATCGTGGCCACCGCCTCGGCTGTCGGCTTCTTCATCACCGTGGCCCAGATTCCGCAGCAGGTTGTGGAATTCTTCCAGCCGCTCATCGACTCGCCGAAGCTGCTGCTCTGCGCCATTATGGTCTTCATGCTCTTCATGGGCATGGTCATGGACCTGACGCCGAACATCCTGATCTTCGCTCCCGTGCTCTACCCCCTGATCACGCAGGCCGGCATCGATCCCTACTACTTCGGCCTGCTCTTCATCCTGAACCTCGGCATCGGCGTCATCACGCCGCCAGTGGGCACCGTCCTCTACGTTGTCTGCGGCATCGGCGAGATCAAGTTCGCGCATCTGGTGAAGAAGCTCATGCCTTTCCTTGTTGTGGAAATCGTGATGCTCTTCCTGCTGCTGTTCTTCCCGGATCTGTCCATCGTTCCCATGAATTTCCTCATGTAATCCCCCTTGCATGAATTGATTCAGGGTCGTCCGCCTCAAGGCGGGCGACCCTTTTTTGTGCCGATCCGCCGCTGTGGTCCGGCCTTGCAGCGTGCCCGGGCACCAAAAGAGGCCCCGTCCCTGCGGACGGAGCCTCTGAACTGTATGATGATGTCTGTGGCTGCCGGGAGACTATTCCGACAGGGCCCTCAGCATGCTGACAGGATGCATGACGCGCACGCCCGTGGCGCTGGCGATCTGCAGACGGCAGGTGCCGCATTCGGTGGCCACGGTATTGGCCCCGCTCTCGCGAATCACGCGGAAAAGCTCGGAGCCCACCTTCATGGACACCGCATGCTTTTCCTTCTTGAAGCCGTAGCTGCCCGAAATGCCGCAGCAGCCGGCATTGGCGGGCTCGATTTCGATGCCGGCCTCGCGCAGCAGCTCAAGGCCGGGCAGGCCGATGCCCAGGGCGCGCATGTGGCAGGGAGCATGGTACATGAAACTGGACTTCTGCTCGTACTTCAGCGACAGCTTGAGATTGCCGCTCTGCATCTCGCCGAGCAGGAATTCCTGGGCGTCCATGACAACCGGCATGCCCTCTTCCGCCAGCTCGGGGAAGAAGGTCGGAATCTCCTCGCGGAACATGAGCTCGCAGGACGGGCAGGCCGTGAGAATCGGAATGCCCTTTGCGGCAAACTCGCGCATGGCCTCAAGGTTGCGGCGGGCGTTGTTCCTGGCATCGTCCATGAAGCCGCTCGCGACCATGGGAACGCCGCAGCAGCAGAACTTGGGAGAGGAAACCACCCTGTAGCCGGCCTGTCCGAGAGCCCAGACCAGATCCTCGCCGGCCTTGGGGTCATAGAGGTCCACGTAGCAGCCGGGGAAGAAGGCCACCGTCTTGCCGGTGGCAATCTGATTGAGCTTCGGCAGCCGCTGCCTGAAGCGCTTAGGCGCGTATGTGGGCATCGGCAGTTCCTTGGCAATGCCGATGACGTCGAGCGCCTGGCGCACCAGCACGTTGCGCATGGCCCAGTTCTTCAGATCGGCCGGAACAGGACCGATGAGATGGCCCAGCGTCTCGCTGTGGCTGACAATCCAGTCGCGCAGGAAATGCGGATGCTCCTTTTCGCACTGGGCGGCTCTGGCCACCATGTTGATGCTGGCGATGCTCACACCCTGCGGGCAGGAAATGTCGCAGTTCTTGCAGTTGGCGCAGTAGCTGAGGGACTTGTCTTCGGTGAGGCCGGAGAGACGGAAGCGCTCGTAGGCGGGACCGATCATCTTCGGACCGATGAACTCTCCCGTGGCCGCGGCCACGGGACAGAAGACAGTGCAGGTGGTGCAGGCGATGCAGGCATCCGGGTCCACCTGGACATGAGGCATATTCTTGTCTTTCTTCATTTGGCGCATCCTCCCTACAGCCACGGCGCTGTCGCGGCGGCATAGGCGGTGGCGAGGGCCACGCCGTTGCCGCTGCGCTCGAAGGCCGGATCCTGGCCGGCCACGGCGCGGCCGATGTAGCGGACGTTGCGGGCAAAGGGCTCCTGACCGTCCAGAGTGGGTTCCAGGGTCGGAAGCACGGGCATGCCCAGCAGACCGAACGGCTGGGGAGCAAAGGGATTCAGAAGGGCCCATTCGGCTGTTTCGGCGGGCACGGGCAGGTTGATGCCCAGAATGCCGTCGCGGGCGCGGCCGGGTTCGATGGCCAGACCGCCGCTCAGGATGCCGCCGGTGGCGATGATGTACTGCTCGGCGGTATAGCGGCGCTCGCCGTCCTCATGAGTCGTGCGCAGGGCCTGGATGCGGTCGCCTGTGCGCTCGCAGCCGGTCACCAGCGTGTTCTCGGTGATGACGACGCCGTACTTGCGCAGCTCCTCGATGAGGAACTTGCCGAGGCGCATGCCGGTCACTCCCGGAGGCATGCCGGTCATCTCTATCACCGGGCAGCCGGCGACTTCGCAGAGCTTCTTCCAGATGGCGGGGTCCGGCTCGATGCCGCAGATGGGCGGCACCAGCACGGCGTCATAGCCCTGAGCGATTCTGCCGAGCTCCTTCATGAACTCGGGGCAGTCGGTCTTGCCAAGACTTCTGGAGACATCCAGCGCCGTCTCGACGCGGTAGCCTCCCTGCCAGGGAGTGGGCAGCCAGCGGGCCTCGATCTTCCTGCCCTCGAAGGCGGGATTGCGGGCCAGCGTGTGGGCGGCCATGCCGGGCATGCTGTCGCGCAGCCCCTCGATGCCGCAGACGAGAATCTTCTCTGCCGCGGCCAGAGGAGCCGGATTGAGAGAGGCAGGGAAAAGCGCGGAAGGCTTTTCGGTGCCCAGGGCCGTGGGCAGCATGGAGTTGACCA
>JAUNSE010000162.1 GCA_030539415.1 Desulfovibrionaceae bacterium | reverse complement strand
CGGCCAGAACGGCAGCATGGACCAGGATTTCCTGGGCGGCTGCTGGCGCTCGCAGGATCCGCTCTACCGCTCCTCCACGGACGGCCAGCAGATTGTGGTGGAATACTGCTTCGACAAGAACGGCAGGGGGCGCAGATCCCATTACGCCAACAACAAAAAGCTCTGCACAGGCTCCCTCAGCCATCGCAGCAACGGCCGGGTGGTCACGCTCGACGCCCAGGGGCTGGCCTGCCCGAACGGCAGCGACTACGCGCCCCAGCACGCCGAGTGCTACCGTGTCGGCAGCCGCATTCAGTGCCGCGGCAGCGACGCCCTTGGCGGCGGCAGAACCAACATCTGGGACGCCTACTTCACCAAGCCCCGCTAGACGGCGGACAATCCCCTCCGAGCCATGAGCATCCTCTTCGCAACCAGCCGGCGCAGCGCCATGCGCCCCATGTCCTGCCAGGGCGTCCTGGCGGCCGAATGCCATGTTCAGCTGCGCGCCTTTCTCGTGCAGCACCGGCAGTTTCTCGCCGAGCGGGGCATGACCAATGCCGCCTCCTTCCTGGCCGAGCCGGAGCGCGACAGGACGACCATCGACTGGTACGCCGAGGGGAGCGAACGCCCCGTGCCGCTGGCCTCTCTGCCGGAAGACGGACAGGCGCTGATCCGCGCGAAGCTCGAAACCTGCCTGCAGGCCCTGCGGGCGCTTGCCGCCTCCCAGCAGAGCGCAAGTCCGCTGGCCGCGGGCCTGCTGGTCCAGGCGCTGCACCACCCGTCCGAGGCGGATGTCCATGTGCTCGACGGCGAGCCCGTGCTCATCAACTGGGGCTATGCCGGCGGTGTCGGCAACGCGGCCCCGGAAAACATCATGCGCGTCGGCAGCGGCGACATTGCCGCACCCGTGCGTCCTGCCCGGCCCGAGCCTGCCGGAAGTGCCGTGCCGTCCCCGGCTTTCGCGGCCATGGCGGCAGCGCCAGCAGCAGCCTCCTTCGCCGGGGAGCCGAAAGCCGCACCCGTTGTTCCTCCCGCCGTGCCGCCGGTTGTCCCGCCGGTGCCTCCGGCGGAGGAGCCGGCCCCTGAACCGCAGTCCGGTCCGGAAGATCCGCTGGAGCCGTCCGCGAGGCAGGACGGGCCCTTTGCGCGTCCGTATGCCCCGCTGTTCGCCGCCGCTTCTCAGACACCGCCTCAGGATTCCGTTCCGCCGGCGTCCGAACCGCAGGCTCAGGAAGGCGCGCCGGCCGGCGTCCGCGTCGTGCCTCTTCCCGTTCCCGCCGCAGGCTGTCTTTCCTGGCTTCTGCCCCTGCTTCTGCTGGCCCTGCTGATCTGGCTTCTTCTGGCCGCGCTCGGGCTCGCCCCCTCGCCGCTGCCGGCCGGCTGCTTCCGTCAGGCCGTCACGCTGGACAGCGAACGGGCCAGAGCGCAGTCGCTTGCCCTGAGCGAACAGGAGCTCTCGAGGCAGGTGCAGGAGCACGCGGCGCTCTGCGTGCCGCCCAGACAGGAACCGCAGGAAGAGCCCAGGGAAGAGCCTCTCCCGGAAAAGCCTCTGGCCCAGGCCGAGCCCCCGGCCGCCCTGCCCGACTTCGGCACGCCGGTCATCATTCCCGAGGAGCCGAAGCCCGAGCCGCCTAAGACTCGGAAGGGCGATGCCCTGAACATTCCCAAAGCCGCGGAAAAGGAAAGGGACCTCTCCTTCCTCGAGGGCTGCTGGGAGTCCTCGACAGGCCTGGTCAACAGGGAGAAGCAGTTCGACATCAAGGTCGAATACTGCTTTGACAAAAAGGGCCGCGGCAAGCGCCACGTCCACGAGGTCGGCGCCTCCGGCCAGAAATGCACGGGCACGGCCCGCGCCCGCTTCAGCGGCGGCCGCCTGTACATAGAGGATCACGGAGCCTCCTGCCCGCGCGGCGGCGGCTACAATTCGGGCACCGTTGTCTGCACCGGCTCCGGCTCCTCCACCACCTGCAGGGGCCGCCAGCCCGGCGCGAAGGACTGGAAGGCGGACTTCCGCCGCAAGTAGGCGCGATTCCGGCACCCGAGCAGTCCGGCCCACACTTTTTGACACAGAACCGACCACAGAAGAGAGACGGGCTCGATGAACACTCCCTTTGCAACCAGTCACCGGGGCGGCATGCGGCCCCTGGCCGTCCAGGGCGTTCTCGCGGCCGACTGCCACGAGCAGCTGCGCGCCTATCTTCAGCAGAACCGGCAGTTTCTGGCCGAGCGCGGCATGCCCGATGCCGCCTCCTTCCTGGCCGAGCCGGTCCTAGGCGCGAACGGCACCATCGACTGGCACACGAATCTGGCCGGAAGACCGGTTCCTCTGACCTCGCTGCCCGAAGCCGAGCAGACCGCGGCGCGAGCGAACTATGCCGCGGCTGTGGCGGCTCTGCAGGAGCTGGCCCGCACCGGTGCGGACGGCTCTCTTGCCGGAGAGCTGCTAACCCAGGCCCTGCAGCATCCCTCGGACGAAGACATCTATGTTGTCCAGGGCCGTCCGGTGCTGATCAACTGGGGCTACGCCCCGGGTATCGGCAATGCCGCGCCGGAAAGCATCATGCGCCTCGGCGATGCCGACATCGCCGCCCCCGTGCGTCCTGCCCGCCCGGAGCCTGCCGGAAAGCCTGCAGCGCCCGCGGCCATGGCGGCAGCCCCCGCAGCCGCCGCCTTCGCGGAGGAGGAGAAGGCAGAGCCCGCTGGCGCCCCCTCTGTCCCGCCGACTGTTCCTCCCATTGTCCCGCCGGCGCCTCCGCGGGAGGAGCCGGCCCCGGATCCGATGCCCGAACCCGCTCCGCAGGAGCAGGCGGAGGGGACGGCCGCGCCGCTTCATGCCGCACACCCCCATACTCCGCCGCAGGGGCCTGTCCGGCCGCAGGGCGGCATACGCGTCGTGCCTGTTCCCGTTCCGGCCTCCGGCTGCCTTTCCTGGCTGCTTCCCCTGCTTCTGCTGGCCCTGCTGCTCTGGCTGCTTCTGGCCGCGCTGGGGATTGCCCCTTCGCCGCTGCCGACCGGCTGCTTCCATCAGCCCGTCTCCATGGATGGCGAGCGGGCCAGAGCGCAGTCGCTCGCCCTGAGCGAGCAGGAGCTCTCAAGACAGGTGCGGGAGCGCGCCGCTTTGTGCGTGCCGCTCAGGCCCGAACCTGAGGCGGAGCCGAAGGAAGAGCCCGAAAAAGAGGAGCCCGTTCCCGAGGAGCCTCTGGCCGAGGCCAAGCCTCCCGTCGAGCTGCCGGACTTCGGCGCGCCCGTGATTATTCCCGAGGAGCCGAAGGAAGAGCCGAAGCCCCTGCTCAAGGCCGAGGCCGCCCCGCGGGAAAAGCCGAAGCCGGAGGAGAAGCCGAAGGCCGAAACGAAGAAGCCCGCAAAGGGATCGACCATGCAGATCCCGAAGGACGCGGCGAAGAACAACGACCTGTCCTTCCTGGAAGGCTGCTGGCGCTCGGTCACCGAGCTTCACGAAAGCCTGAAGGGCACCCCCATTGTGGCCGAGTACTGCTTCGAGGCCAACGGCAGGGGGCGCCGCCTGGTCTACGAGCAGGACGGCAGCGTGTGCTCTGGCCCGGCCACGGCCAGATTCAGCGGCGCCAATCTGGATATCAGCTCCGCCAGATCGCGCTGCCCGAAGGGAGGCTACTATGTGCGCGAAAAAGTTCAGTGCCGGGGCTCGGGCTCGTCCACGACCTGCGACGGCCAGCCGGTTGACGATGAGAAAGGTTTCTTCGGCAAGATGTTCGGCGGCGTTTTCGGCAAGCTCTTCAACAAGGACTTCAGGTGGAAGGCGACCTTCGTGCGCAAGTAGCCTCCCCAGGCCGCGGCATGCCGCCCCGCCCGCGGGCGGACGGTTGACAGCCGCGATATTCCGGAGTCTTCTTGCATTGCCTTCCGCGACGCGGCATTCCCGGACAGCGCCCCGGACGCTCCAGCCCGCAACCTTCTGAAACAGAACCGACCGAAAAGAGAGGCTCGGATCTCATGAACACTCCCTTTGCAACCAGTCACCGAGGCGGCATGCGGCCCCTGGCCGTCCAGGGCGTTCTCGCGGCCGACTGCCACGAGCAGCTGCGCGCCTATCTTCAGCAGAACCGGCAGTTTCTGGCCGAGCGCGGCATGCCCGATGCCGCCTCCTTCCTGGCCGAACCGGTCCGCGGCGCGAACGGCGCCATCGACTGGTACACGAATCTGAGCGAGAAGCCGGTTCCTCTGAGCTCGCTGCCCGAAGCCGAGCAGACTGCGGCGCGCGCAAACTATGCCGCCTGTGTCTCGGCCCTGCGGCAGCTTGCGCAGAGCCGCACGGGAGGGTCGCTGGCCGGCGAGCTGCTCGCCCTGGCCCTGCAGCATCCCTCGGATGAAGATATTTATATTGTTCAGGGCCGTCCGGTGCTGGTCAACTGGGGCTACGCCCCGGGCATCGGCAATGCCGCGCCGGAAAGCATCATGCGCCTTGGCGACGCCGACATCGCCGCCCCCGTACGCCCTGTCCGCCCGGAGCCTGCCGAAAAGCCCGCAGCGCCCGCGGCCATGGCGGCAGCCCCCGCAGCCGCCGCCTTCGCGGAAGAACCGAAGGCAGAGCCCGCTGCCGAGCCTCCTGTCCGGCCGATTGTGCCGCCCGTTGTTCCTCCGGTGCCTCCGCGGGAGGAGCCGGCCCCGGATCCTGCACCCGAGCCCGCTCCGCGGGAGGAGCCGGTTGAGAGGACGTCAGCGCCGCTTTATGCCGCGCAGCCCCAGACTCCGCCGCAGGATCCGGTCCCGCCGCAGGAGCCTGTTCAGCCGCAGGGTGTCCGCGTCGTGCCTGTTCCGGTTCCGGCCGCGGGCTGCCTTTCCTGGCTGCTTCCCCTGCTTCTGCTGGCCCTGCTGGTCTGGCTGCTTCTGGCCGCGCTGGGAATCGCCCCCTCGCCGCTGCCGGCCGGCTGCTTCCATCAGCCCGTCTCCCTGGACGGCGAGAGGGTCAGGGCGCAGTCGCTCGCCCTGAGCGAACAGGAGCTCTCAAGGCAGGTGCAGGAGCGGGCCGCTTTGTGCGTTCCGCCAAAGCCCGAGCCCAGGGAAGAGCCGAAGGAAGAGCCCAAAAAGGAGGAGCCCGTTCCCGAGGAGCCTCTGGCCGAGGTCAAGCCTCCCGTCGAGCTGCCGGACTTCGGCACGCCGGTCATCATTCCCGAGGAGCCGAAGGAAGAGCCGAAGCCCAGGCCGAAGGTCGAAAAGCCCGTGCTCAAGGCCGAGGCCGTGCCGCAGGAAAAGCCGAAGCCTGTGGAGAAGCCGAAGCCCGAGACGAAGAAGCCCGCCAAGGGCTCGACCATGCAGATTCCCAAGGACGCGGCGAAGAACAACGACCTGTCCTTCCTGGAAGGCTGCTGGCGCTCGG
>JAUNSE010000161.1 GCA_030539415.1 Desulfovibrionaceae bacterium | reverse complement strand
CGGGCGCGCGCCGCCGAGCTCGCCGGCGGCACCGAGGCGGAGGACACCGGCGCCGAGGCCGCCGCGGCCAAGTCGGGCGCGGGCTTTTTCCCGAAACTCCTCCGCATCTACGACACGGCCCTTGTGTGGGTGCTCTCCCACCGGCCCTTCATGCTTTTCGTGGCCTTCTCGAGCCTCGTGGTCACCGGCCTGCTGTACGTGGCCGTGCCCAAGGGCTTCTTCCCGGTGCAGGACACGGGTCTTCTGCAGGGCATAGCCGAGGCCCCGCAGCACACGTCCTTCCAGGCCATGGCCGGCCGCCAGCAGAGCCTGGCCAACCTGCTGCTCTCGGATCCGGCGGTCAAGCGCGTGGCCTTTTTCGTGGGCGTGGACGGCCAGAATCCCAGCATCGCCACCTCCAGGCTGACCGTGGAGCTCAAGGATCTCGACGAACGCGACGATCGCGCGCCGGTCATCGCCCGCCGCCTCATGGAGAGGGCGCGGGCCGAAATCCCGGGAGCCAGCCTCTATCTCAATCCGGTGCAGGATCTGACCATCGAGGACCGCACCTCCAGGACCATGTACCAGCTCACCATGGAGGCGGTCACCCGCGATCAGCTCGACACCTGGGCCACGAAGCTCAGGACGGCCATGAACGGCCAGCCCGAGCTGGCCTATGTGGCGAGCGACCTGCTGCCCACCGGCACCATGCTCTATGTCAACGTGAACCGCGACGCGGCAAGCCGCCTCGGCGTGACCATGGAGGACATCGACAGCGCCCTCTACAGCTCGCTCGGCCAGCGCCTCATCTCGACCATCTTCACCCAGACCAATCAGTACAAGGTCGTGCTCGAGATAGACGACCGCTTCCGCCAGGGTCCGGTGGACATCGAGGCCGTCTATGTGCAGACCAGCGGCGGCACGGCGGTGCCCATCACGGCCGTGGCCTCCATCGAGGAGCGCCCGGTGCAGCTCGGCATCTCCCGCCAGGGCCAGTTCCCGGCGGCCACGCTGTCCTTCAACGTGGCCGAGGACTCGCATCTCGGCAATGCCGTCTCGGCCGTGCACAGGGCCATCGACGAAATCGGCCTGCCCGACTCCGTGCGCATGGTCTTCCAGGGCTCCATCAGGGCCTTCGAGAGCTCCACGGACAATCAGCTCTGGCTTATCCTCGCGGCCATAGCCACGGTCTACATCGTGCTGGGCGTGCTCTACGAGAGCTACGTCCACCCCATCACCATCATCTCCACCCTCCCCTCGGCCGGCATAGGCGCCCTGCTGGCCCTGATCCTCTGCGACATGGAGCTCGGCGTGGTCGGCATCATCGGCCTCATCCTGCTCATCGGCATTGTCAAGAAAAACGCCATCATGATGGTGGACTTCGCCCTGGACGCCGAGACCAGGCAGGGCAAGGACAGCGTCACGGCCATACACGAGGCCTGCCTGCTGCGCCTGCGGCCCATTCTCATGACCACGCTCTGCGCCCTGCTGAGCGCCCTGCCGCTCATGCTGGGCATGGGCATGGGCGCCGAGATGCGCCGCCCCCTGGGCGTGACCATGGTCGGCGGCCTCATCTTCAGCCAGATGCTCACCCTGTTCACCACGCCCGTGGTCTACGTCTGGTTTGATCAGTTCTCCCGCAGAAAGGGCGGCAGGAATGCCCGCGGAAAGAGCGCGGCCCCGGGCGGAGCGCCGCGGACGGCCGGCAGCGGCACGGGAGGCGAGAATGTCCTCTAGGATTTCCTGGTGGCGCAGGCTGCTGGGTCTCGGCCCGGCGGAGGAAAAGCCCTGGCGGCGCGCCAGCCCCGAACAGGCCGGCACCTCCGGGGACAACGGCCTTCCGGACGAACAGGCCGGCAGGGAGGACGCGGAGGACGACGGGCCGGAGTACAGGGATCCGGCCGCGCCAAAGCGTCTCGGACCGCGCTATCTGCCGCTCAACATCTCCTCCACCTTCATCCGCCGTCCAGTGGCCACGACCCTCTTGACCGTGGCCCTGGCCCTGGCCGGCGCGGTCTCCTTCCAGCTTCTGCCAGTGGCGCCCCTGCCGGAAATGGACTTTCCCATGGTCTTCATCCGGGCAAGCCTCCCGGGCGCGGGCCCGGAAACCATGGCCACAACCGTGGCCACGCCGCTGGAGCGGGCGCTCGGCCGCATTTCCGGCATCACGGAAATGACGTCCACCAGCTCCCAGGGCTCGACCCGCGTCATGCTGCAGTTCGAGCTCGACCGCGACATCGACGGCGCGGCCAGAGACGTGCAGGCAGCCATCAACGCGGCCAGGTCCACGCTGCCGACCATGCCCTCCAACCCGACCTACCGGAAGATGAATCCGGCGGGCATACCCATCATCATTCTGGCGCTGACCTCGGACACGCTGTCCAGCTTCCAGATGTACGACATGGCCGAGAGCGTGCTGGCCCAGAAAATCGCCCAGGTCCAGGGCGTGGGCGAGGTGAGCCTCGGCGGCAGCGCCCTGCCCGCCGTGCGCGTGGATATCAATCCCCAGGCCCTGTACCGCAACGGCCTGACCATGGCGGACGTGCGCACGGCCATCAGCAGCGCCAGCGTCTTCATGCCGCGCGGCATGCTCGCCAACAGCCAGCACTACTGGCTCGTGGGCATCAACGATCAGCTGCAGAAGCCCGAGGACTACGGCAGCATCATCATCCGCACGAACGAGGGCGGCGACCTGCGCCTGAAGGACATCGCCACCATCTACGACGGCCCCGAGGACGTGCAGTCCATGGCGCTCTTCAACGGCAAGCCGGCCGTCCTGCTCATGGTGTCCAAGACCCAGGGCGCGAACATCATCGAGACCGTGGACAAGATCAAGGCCATGCTGCCCGGCATGCGCGACTGGCTGACCGAGGCCGTGACCCTGGACGTGACCATGGACCGCTCCGTGACCATCCGCGCCTCGCTCTCGGAGGTGGAGAAGAGCCTGCTCCTGTCCATGGCCCTGGTCATTCTGGTGGTCTTCCTCTTCCTGCGCAACAACAGGGCCACGGCCATTCCGGCCGTGGCGGCCCCGGTTTCGCTCATCGGCACCTTCGCGGTCATGTACGTGGCCGGCTACACGCTGGACAACCTCTCCCTCATGGCCCTGACCATAGCCACGGGCTTTGTGGTGGACGACGCCATCGTGGTGCTGGAGAACATCGTGCGCCGTCTGGAGATGGGCGAGAAGCCCCTGCGGGCCGCCCTGCGCGGTGCGCGCGAGGTGGGCTTTACGGTCATCTCCATTTCCCTGTCGCTGGTGGCGGTCTTCATCCCCATTCTGCTCATGCCGGGCATGCTCGGCAGCATCTTCAGGGAATTCGCCGTGGTCCTGGCCGTGGCCGTGCTCATCTCCATGGCCATCTCCCTGACCACGACGCCCATGATGTGCGCCTACATGCTGCAGAGCAGGGAGGACTATCTGGCCGCGCAGCTGCGCGAGCGGGACAGAACCGGCCTGTTCGCCGCCATCGGACGCCTGTGGACGGCGATTCTGGACGGCTGGAGCCGCTTCCTGGACGGGGTGCGCGACAGGTACGCTGCCAGCGTGCATGTGGTGGTCGATCATCCGCGGCTCACCATGCTGGCCTTCTTCCTGGTGCTGGCGGCCAACGTGTACCTGTACATAGCCATTCCCAAGGGCTTTTTCCCGCAGCAGGACACGGGCATGATCATGGGCGGCATACGCATGGATCAGAGCCTGTCCTTCCAGGCCGGCGCGGAGAAGATCCGGCGCATACAGGACATCATCCTCCAGGATCCGGCGGTGGACAAGGTGTCCTCGCACTTTTCCGGGGGCCGCGGCAGCTCCGGCATGTTCATCTCCCTGAAGCCGCTCGAGGAGCGCGGCGTCAAGGCCCAGCAGGTCATCGACCGCCTGCGTCCCAAAGTCATGGCCGAGCCCGGCACGCAGGTCTTCCTGCAGTCGGCCCAGGACCTGCAGATGGGCGGGCGCTCGGCCAGAAGCCAGTTCCAGTACACGCTGCAGAGCGACAGCATCAGCGAGCTGCGCGAATGGAGCCGCAAACTGGCGAACGAGCTCGGCAAGAGCTCCGTGCTCACGGACGTGGACACGGATCTCGAGGAGCGCGGGCTTGAGACCGTGCTCACGGTCAACAGGGACCTGCTCTCGCGCTACGGCGTGACCATGCAGGACTTTGACAGCGCCCTGGGCCTGGCCTACGGCCAGACCCAGATCAGCACCATCTACCAGGACAGGAATCAGTACAAGGTCGTGCTGGACTTCGGCCAGGAGTGGTGGCAGGCGCCGGAGCAGCTCGAGGTCGTGCGCCTGCCCGGCAGGGACGGACTTGTGCCCCTGACCAGCGTGGCCGAGATAGGGGCCGGCTTCAGCTCGCTGTCCGTGGCGCATCAGGGGCAGTTCGCGGCTGTCACCGTCTCCTTCAACCTGACCGCGGGCAAGGCCCTGTCCGACGCGCAGCGCGAAATCGAGGACGCCCAGATCCGCATCGGCATGCCGAACACCATCATCGGCAGTTTCCAGGGCACGGCCAAGATGTACTCCGACACCGCGGCCAGCATGATCATTCTCATTCTGTCGGCCATAGCGGTGCTCTACATCGTGCTGGGGATCCTCTACGAGAGCCTGATCCATCCCCTGACCATTCTCTCCACCCTGCCGCCGGCCGGCGGCGGCGCGCTGATAGCGCTCATGCTCTTCGGGGCCGAATTCACGATCATCGCCCTTATCGGCGTGCTGCTGCTGTGCGGCCTGGTGAAGAAGAACGCCATCCTGATGATCGACTTCGCCCTGACCGCGGAGCGCGAATACCGCATGAAGCCGAAGGAGGCCATCCTGACCGCCTGCCGGCTGCGCTTCCGGCCCATCATGATGACCACCTTCGCGGCCATGTTCGGCGCGGTGCCCCTGGCGCTCGGCCAGGGCGACGGCGCCGAGCTGCGCCAGCCCCTGGGCATTGCCATCGTCGGCGGCCTGGCCCTGAGCCAGCTGCTCACGCTCTACACCACCCCGGTCATCTTCCTCTGTCTCGACAACATCCGCCACCGCTCGATCTTCAAGCGCCTGAAGCGCCGCCACGGCGAGCGCAAGGCGCGGCTACTCATGGCCCTCAGCACAAGGCTGTAGCCGCCGGCCAAAACATCGCGAAGGCCCTGTCCCGCAGGTTCGGGACAGGGCCTTCATGGTTCACGCGGACGGGCGCCGCGCCAGAGCGGCGGATGTCAGCCGGAAAGCGGAAAGGATCAGCCGACCAGCTTCAGGCCGACAATGCCCGATACAATCAGGGCCACGCAGCAAAGGCGCATGGCCGTGGCCGGCTCGCCGAAGACAATGGCTCTGTTGAACCAAAGTGTTGATTTTGGAAGGTGATCGTCATAGGCTGTC
>JAUNSE010000160.1 GCA_030539415.1 Desulfovibrionaceae bacterium | reverse complement strand
GCACGTCCGAGGAGTCGCCCAGGGGCAGTTCGGGCAGATCTTTCGCGCCCTCGAGCTCCAGCACGGCCAGGTCGAAGTCCGGGTCCGCGCCGCGCAGGCGCGCCTTGAACTCGCGTCCGTCATTGAGACGCACCTGTATGTCCGTTCCGCTCTGCACCACATGCGAATTGGTGAGCACCAGCGCCTTTCTGCCGTCGACAATGACGCCGGAGCCGAGGCTCGTGCGCTTTCTGGGCGAGCGGGGCATGACAAAGTCCCCGAAGAACTGCTCCACCGGCGAGAGCGAACGGCCCTGCACGAAGGTGCAGGTGATGTTCACGACTGCCGGAGAGGCCTTTCTGACGACCTGAACAACAGGCGTCGAGCGGACGGAGGAGAGTGCATGGGCCCTGTCCGGACAGGCCAGGACGCAGGCGGCCGCAATCGCGACCGCGAAAAGCGCGGCCGCCGGGGCGGGACATTTACGCAAGAGCAAGAGTTCACTCCTTTTCCGAATTGTTCCGGCCGCTCCTCTTCAGGAAGGCCAGAGCGTTGCCATGGCGTTCGGAAAGAATCAGCCCGGCCAGCGTCATCAGCATGCCCGCAACGGACATGACGGTCAGATGCTCGTCCAGAATGATGACGCCGGCCACGACCGTCACTACCGGGCTCAGGTAGACGTAGGCAGTGCACTTGACCGCGCCGAGGATGCGCAGCCCGTAGTTCCAGGTCAAAAAGCCCAGGGACGAGGCCATGACGCCAAGGAAGAGGAAGTTGAGCCAGGTCTCCGCACTGTCGAGGTGCGGCGGCGTCAGCGGCTGTTCCTGGAAGGGAACGGCAATGACCAGCGTGATGAGTCCCCACGCCAGTATGCGCCTCGTGGCCAGATACAGGGGATAGCCCCTGGAGAAGATGCGGCGCGTGAGCATGGAGTAGAAGGCCCAGGAAAAGGCCGCGCACACTGTCAGCAGGTCGCCCTTCGGATTGAGGCCGAGATTGCTCGCTCCGTTGAAAGAGATGAGCGCTATTCCGGTGATGGCGATGACGAAGCCGGTGAAGAAGTTTGCGTGCAGCGTCTCTCCCAGAAAGATGCGGGCCACAAGGCCCGTGAAGAAGGGCGCGGTGCAGACAATGAGGCTCACGTTGGACGCGTAGGTGTAGGTCAGCGCCACATTCTCGAAGAAGAAGTAGATGCTGATGCCCGTGGCTCCCGCGCCGGCGAAGAGCAGCTCCGTCCTCCAGCCGCCGCCGTGCCGGAAGGGACGCGGGCGCAGCAGGAACATGACGGCCATGGCCAGGACAAAGCGGTAGAGGGCCACTTCCAGGGCGGTGTACTGCTCGAGCAGAACCTTGGAGGAGATGAAGGTCATGCCCCAGACCGTGGCCGTGCCGAAGGCGCACAGATGTGCCGAAAGAACGGGGGAAAGGCTCATCGGCTGCTATCTGCCCCTTTTGGCGAGCCCGAGGTCAATCAGACGCTGCAGAAACTGCGGGAAGGTCATGCCCGCCGCGGCGGCGGCCTTGGGCACCAGGCTCGCGGGCGTCATGCCGGGCAGGGTGTTGACCTCCAGGATGGTCAGGCTGCCGTCCTCGCCCAGAATGAAGTCGGCCCGCCCGTAGCCGTCCAGTCCCAGAGCCCTGACGGCCGTGAGGGTCATCTCCTGCATCCTGCGGGTCACGTCCTCGGGAATGGGGGCCGGACAGATCTCTCGCGCGCCGCCGTCGCTGTACTTGCTGGCGAAGTCGAAATAGTCGCCCATCTGCGGCAGAATCAGAATGGGCGGCAGCGCCTCGTCGCCCAGCACCGCGCAGGTCACGTCGCGGCCAGGCAGCGCGGGCTCGAGCAGGACGCTTTCGCCGTGGGCGAAGATGTCGCTCATGAGCGCGTCCAGCTCCCCGCGGCTGCCGGCCCGGCCGAGACGCAGGGAGGAGCCGCCCATGCAGGACTTGACGAAAATCGGATAGGCCATGCGCGGCTCCCAGTCCTCTGCGGGCTGCTGGGGCAGGTATTCCCAGTCCGCCGTGGGCAGTCCCGCGGCGCGGAAAATCTGCTTGGCCGCCGCCTTGTTCAGGGCCAGGAAGGAGCCGGCCGGACCCGCGCCGTTGTAGGGGCAGCCCGCGCGGTCGAGCAGGGCCTGGACAAGGCCGTCCTCGCCCGGCGCGCCGTGCAGGTTGATGAAGGCGAAATCGTGCTCCCGGGCCGCGTCCGTCAGCCTGTCGAAGCCTTCCAGCAGGTCGAAGAAGGCAACCGTGTGGCCGAGCTCTTCAAGGGCTGCGGCAAGCCCCGGAACCGCGGAAAGGGAGACGTCGCGCTCGCTGGACCAGCCGCCGGCTATGAGAAGGATTTTCATCATGCTTCCTTTTGGAAAAATGTCCGATTTGAGAAATGCCGTGCACAAAAGCCGGGCCTGCGAAGCCCGGCGGGAAAGGCGGGCGGACGAGGATGTCCGCCCCGGCAGCGGACTAGTCCGGTCTGATCCCGGACAGGTCCACGCACAGATGCCTGGACAGGGCGGCCTCTATGGCCTTGGCCTGCAGATAGGAGGCCCGTATGCCGGCCCTGTGCGTCTCGGTGTTGCCGTAGCGCACATAGAGGTCGTCGAAGCGCTCCTCCAGCGTGACAAACTGATCATGCCTCGCGCGCTTGTCCGCGTACATGATGAAGAAGGGCAGCGAGCACATGCGCTCGGCGTTGTCCGCCGGCAGAGGCCAGGGCCAGTAGACGTGGTGGAAGACGCCGTGCGCGATGGCGTAGTTGTGCGTCTCCTGCACCACCCACGAGGCGCCGAGCTGGGCATGGCCGCCGCCGTGGCGCAGGCAGTACGTCTTGGCCAGGTCGTGCAGCAGACCGCTCGCCCGCACCTCCTCAATGCAGACCGGCAGGCCGAGCATGAACGCGTGACGGGCCAGCTCCGTGGCCACATCGGCCACCACGCGGCTGTGGGCGCGAACGTTGTCGAGCATCTCGTACTTGTCCCAGAGCTTCTCGCAGTCTGCGTCGTCCGGAATCAGGGCGCCCTTTCTGGCCGGGAAGTGCAGCTCGGGTATGCCCGCGAGCGGATAGTCCGGCACGCTGACGCTGGCCAGTGTCTCCGGAGACGGTGGGGTGGAAAAATAGGACTGTGTGCTCATGTGGCTGGCCTGATGGCATGGCCGGACCAGGAACTGGACCGCTCATGCGCGCTGAATGGAATGTGGGCCGGATGACCGGCTGGTGCGGAAGCAGGCGCCCCTCAGGAGCGCTCCTTTCTGCTCTGCCGTATTTTGCGGAAAATCGTGGATCTGTCCACCTGAAAGATTTCGGCCACCTTCTGCACTGAGCCGTAGCGCTCTATGGCCCGGTTCAGGAAGTCCGCCTCGAGTTCCTGCATGATTTCGCGCAGCGACCGCCTGCCGGTGAGGATGTAGTCCGAAAAATGGTTTTCCTCAGGCTGTCTGCCCGTTATCTGGGCCGGAAGCTCCTGCGGCGAGATGGCCGGCCCCTTGGCCGTGATGGCCATGCTGTGCACGAGGTTCTGCAGCTCGCGCACATTGCCGGGCCAGGAATAGGAGCGCAGCATCTCTATGCTCGCGTCCATGAAGTACAGGTGCTTCCTGTACTTGGCCGCGTAACTGGCCAGGAAGTTCTTGGCCAGGGGCTCGATGTCCTCCGGCCGCTCGCGCAGGGGCGGAATGCGCACCGTGGCCACGTTGAGACGGTAGTAGAGGTCGCTGCGGAAGGTGCCCTCCTTGATGCATTCCTTGAGATTGCGGTTGGTGGCCGCGATGACGCGCACATCGACCTTGCGCGGCGAGGTCGAGCCCACGCGCATGATCTCGCCGTCCTGCAGAACGCGCAGAAGGCGCGTCTGCATGCTGATGGGCAGCTCGCCGATTTCATCCAGAAATATCGTGCTGCCGTTGGCAATCTCGAAATAGCCGGCCTTGCCCTTGGTCGAGGCACCGGTGAAGGCGCCGGCCACATAGCCGAAGAGCTCCGACTCGGTCAGGCCCTCGGAGATGCCGCCGCAGTCCACTTTCAGCAGCAGGTTGTCGCGCCTGGGGCTGCGCTGATGCAGCAGATGGGCGATGACATCCTTGCCGACTCCGGTCTCGCCCAGCACGAGGACCGTGGCGTCCGTGGGAGCGATGCGCTCCACAAGGCTGACCACCTCCGCCATGGCCTTGCTGGCGAAGGACGGCATGAAGGTGCTGTCCTTCTGCTGCTTGGCCAGGAAGGCTATCTGCCCCTCTGTCTGGCGGAGCAGCCCCTTCTGCAGGGCAACCTGATCGTTGAGGTTGGTCAGTATGGTTATGTCGCGGGCGAAGGTGACCACGAAGCACAGATCGCCGCCCTCGTCGAACACGGGGAAGCCGCTCAGAACAAGCGTCTTTCCGTCCTTCAGATGCTGCACGCGCGTGGCAGGCCTGAGGCTGCGGACAATTTCGGGGTTGAGCACGCTGTCGAAGATCCCGCTGCGCACAAGATCGCGCACGTCGCGGCCTTCGATCTCCTCGCGCCTGAGCCCGGTCAGCTCCTCGTACTTGCGGTTGACGAAGAGCGTCGTGCCCGAAATGTCGGAAATGTAGACACCGTCCGAAAGCGCATCAAGAATGTCCTTGAAATGGCTTGAAATGCTGGCTTCTATTTTCTGGTCCATTGGATTTCGAAAGGGGCCCGCCCTGGGCGGGCCGGAAAGGAGGCGCATCCTGTGCCGGAGGAAGCGTGCAGACGAAAGGGACTGTTCATGAGAAGATGCGACAGTATCCTGCTCCCGCCTGACAGTCCAGCCTTTGCGCTTCCGCACGGCGGCAGCGCAAAAGGGGCCTGCGCGCGGACGTTGCAGCATCCGCGCGCAGGCCCCGAGGCTTTCGTCTTTGTCCGTCCCGGCTACTTGGCCACGTGCAGACGGGACTTGAGCACCCTGTGGGCGTATTTCAGCAGTCTCTTGAATTCGATGTCGTCCAGCACGACATCGCCCATCGGGGCGGGCCGGTCCAGAAACTCGTACTTCTGCGTGCCCAGGCGGTGATAGGGCAGCATTTCGTACTCGACGTGATCGCCGAGGGGCTCGATGAATTCGGCTATGGCCGTCACGGCCTCGGGCGTGTTGTTGAAACCGGGAATGATGGGCGTGCGGACCAGAATGGGCTTGTCGGGATATTCACGGCACAGGGCCTGCAGATTGGCGAGAATCTGCTTGTTGGGCATGCCTGTCTGCTCCCTGTGCACGTCCGAATCCATGTGCTTGATGTCGAAGAGCACATAGTTGAGATGCTGGCCGGCCTCGAGAAGAACGTCCTGATCGCACATGCCGCAGGTTTCCACGGCCGTGCGGATGTATCTTGCGCGCGCCTCGCGCAGCAGGGCAAGGGCGAAGGCCGCCTGCAGGAAG
>JAUNSE010000159.1 GCA_030539415.1 Desulfovibrionaceae bacterium | reverse complement strand
ATAATTTGTAAATGCCGGAGATATTTTGATAACTGTTTGCGCATCATCAATAATTAAAAATAATAAATTATTAATTCTATAAATTTGAATTAAAAAAATTGTCCTAAAAAATTTATATGCGAATCAAATCATTGTTTTTGTCCGTCTGAAATGCTGCCGAACTAGCCTCGTGAATCTAGGCCTGAAAACAGAAATTACAATCAGGTAATTTTTTGACGAAATACCGTGAAATGACGGGGAGCGGTAAGCATTTGTTATAGCGGCTCAAGTGAAGTCCGGACGGGATGGCTGCAAATTGGTACGCATTATGCAAAGTCTGTTTTGAACTCATACCCAGAACCGGAGGATGGTATGTACTCGCTGGTGGAAGCACGGGATACCGTGAACAAATGGATGGAGCGCTACGGCGTTCGTTTCGGCATTTATAAAAATGGACTTTTCAAGGAGCAGCTGTTCCCCTTCGACGCCATTCCTCGCGTCATCAGCGCCAAGGACTGGGAGTATCTGGAAAAGGGCCTCATTCAGCGCGTGACCGCGCTCAATCTCTTTCTGGCCGACATCTACGGCGAGAAGGCCATTGTGAAGAGCGGCGTTGTGCCCGAGCACTTTGTCTTCTCCTCGAAGGGATACATGCCCCAGTGCGAGGGGCTCAAGCCGTCCAAGGGCATCTACGCCCACATCGCCGGCATCGACCTGGTCCAGGCCGAGGACGACACCTGGTACATTCTTGAGGACAATCTCCGCATTCCCTCCGGCGCCTCCTATCCGATGATTGCCAGAACCATCACCAGAAAGGCCAAGCCGGACACCTTCAGCGCGAACCACATTTACGACAACAGGTATTACAGCGACCTGCTTTCGGACATGATGTCCTACGTCAACGTGGGGGACGGCCTTGCCGTCATCCTCACGCCCGGCCGCTACAATTCGGCCTTTTTCGAGCATTCCTATCTTGCCGAGCGCACCGGCGCCGTGCTGGCCTTCCCCGGCGACCTCGTCGTGGACGGGGACACGGTCTACTATCAGGGCCTTTTCCACGAAAAGCAGCGCGTGGGCGTGATCTACCGCCGCGTATCCGACGAATATCTGGACCCGCTGGTGTTCGAGAGCTCCTCGCTGCTCGGCATCCCGAATCTCATGCGCGCCTGTGCGGCGGGCACGGTCGCCCTGGTCAACTTCGTGGGCAACGGAGTCGCGGACGACAAGGGCATCTATTACTTCGTGCCCAAGATGGTCAAATACTACCTGGGCGAGGAGCCCATTCTCAAGAACGCGCCCACCTATCTGCCCTACTACGAGGAGGACAGAAAGTACGTGCTGGCCAATATCGAGCGCCTGGTCATCAAGGACGTGAGCGAGGCCGGCGGCTACGGCGTTGTCTTCGGCAGGGATCTCGACAGGGAGAAGCTCGCCGAGCTCAAGGCCCTGGTTGAGAACGAGCCCAGACGCTGGATTGCCCAGGAGGTCATCAACTTCAAGGACCTCGAGACCATGGAAGGCAAGAACTGCGTCATGCGCAAGGCCGACCTGCGCGCCTTCGTCATCAGCGGCAGGACCACCGAAGTGTGGAAGAGCGGCCTCACGCGCTTTGCCCGCGAGGCG
The DNA here is from genome assembly GCA_030539415.1 of Desulfovibrionaceae bacterium. GTDB lineage: Bacteria > Desulfobacterota > Desulfovibrionia > Desulfovibrionales > Desulfovibrionaceae > Desulfovibrio. Next base: position 3,755 of record JAUNSE010000159.1, on the reverse strand, counting down.
GATTCCTTCGTGGTCAACTCCTCCCAAGGCGGCGGCTTCAAGGACACCTGGGTCCTCAAGGACTAGCCCCGCAACAAACAGCTTTCATGCGGCGGAAGCCGAGGCTTCCGCCGAACACATATCGGAGAATTTATGCAATCTACCATTTCCCCGGCCAAGGCCAACAATCTCTACTGGCTTGGCCGCTACGCCGAGCGCGTCTATGCCAGCCTGCACATGCTGCAGAAATACTACGACATGGTCATAGACGGTGATGCCGGCGCGTATGTGGAGTTCTGCCAGCGCATCGGCTTCAGCAACTGCAACATGGAGCCCGACAACTTCATTCTGGACTACCTGTACAACCGCGACAAGCCGGGTTCCATCCGCTGGACGCTTGACCGCCTCAACGACAATTCCATCCTGCTCAGGGAAGACATCAAGAGCGACACGCTCTCCTATGTGCATCTCTCCCTCGGCACCATGACCGACTGCGCGCGCAGGGGCGAGACCAACATAACCGAGCTGCAGCCCGTCATCGACAACATGCTCGCCTTCTGGGGCTCCATCGCCGAGCGCGTCTACGACGACATGACCCTTGACCTGCTGGGAATCGGCAAGCATATCGAGTATATTGAACTTCATATCCGCTTCGACTACTCTGTTGACCGCATTCTCGAGGCATGGGACCATCTGCGCAAGCATCTCGAGCACCTCATGCCCTCGGCCTGCGACAGCATCGACTGCTGCAGCATTCTCATCAAGTCCGGCTGGGATGACGCCGTCAGCAAGAAGGCCCTGCTGGATACCCTGAATTCATTGGTCAACGTCTAGAGTGCGGACGGGGCGCAGCCCGGTCCTCTCATGCCCGGGAGGCGCATGCAACGCTTCAGTTTTCTGTTCAGTACCAGGATACGCTTCACTGACCCGGTCAGCGCCCACTCCTTCCTGCTGCGGTGCCTTCCGTGCAACATGAGCAGCCAGAAGGTTGTGGACGCGAAGCTGACCGTTGACGGTGCCGATCTGCATCACGGAACGGATGCCTTCGGCAACCGGATCAGCTGGGGACTGATTTCCGAAAGCCATAACTCCTTCAGCTTCACGGCCGAAGGTGTGGTGGACGTGCGCCCTTACCGCGTCTGCGCCGCACCCAGCCCGATGTACGGCTCCTGCACCGCCCTGACTTCCTGTACCAGGGCCATGCGGGAGTTCGCTCTTTTCGGTGCCGGGCGCGGCGGCGACCTTGAGCGGGCGGTCAGTCTTTCAAAAGCCCTGCATGGCCTCATGAAGTACCAGGCCGGCGCCACAAGCGTCTGCACCACGGCTGCCGAAGCCTTTGGCGCAGGCGTCGGCGTCTGCCAGGACTATGCTCATATCCTGATAGCAATGTGCCGCGAGGTGGGCATCGAAGCCCGGTATGTGACGGGCTACATGCACGGAGAGGGCGCAACGCACGCCTGGGTCGAGATTTTCAGTCGGGCGGAGGGTGTCTGGTACGGTCTGGATCCGACCAACAACTGCAGCATAGGGCTCGGGTACATCAAGGTGGCTCACGGCCGCGACGCCGATGACTGCCCGGTGAGCCGGGGTGTCATGAGCGGCGTGACCAGCCAGAACTCGGAAATCTCAGTGAAGGTGCGTCCAGTTTATGATTAAGACGATAGTTTCAATAGAAATGCCCGTCGACGAGAGGCTGCTGATTCGCAAGAATTCCTTCTCGGGCGGGACAAGCGACAAGAGGGTGTGCATAGTCACAGGCACCCACGGCGACGAGCTGGAGGGGCAGTACGTCTGCTTTCTGCTTGCCAGAGAGCTGCACCGGCATCCGGATCTGCTTGACGGCACGGTCGACATCTATCCGGCCCTCAATCCTCTGGGCATAGATTCCATCACCAGGGGCATACCCGGCTTTGACCTGGACATGAACCGCATCTTCCCGGGCGACCCCCATGGCGGCATGTACGAGAGCACGGCCTACAGCATCATTCAGGATCTGGTCGGCTCCACCGTGGTCATAGACATTCATTCGAGCAACATCTTCCTGCGCGAGGTGCCTCAGGTCCGCATCAATCAGCTGACGGCCGAAAAGCTGGTGCCCATGGCCCGGCTGCTGGACATCGACTTCATCTGGGTGCACGAGGCCGCCACGGTGCTCGAGTCCACGCTGGCCTATTCGCTCAACGTCCAGGACACGCCCGTGCTGGTTGTGGAGATGGGCGTGGGCATGCGCATCACCAATTCCTACGGCGAGCGCCTTGTGGCCGGCATCTTCAACATGCTGCGTTCTCTGGGCATGTGGAAGGACGGCAAGGAGCCGACAGAGTACAATCCCATCGACTCGACGAAGGGCCATGTGGAATTTGTCAATGCCGATTCTTCCGGCATCTTCCTGACCAGCAAGGAAAAGCCGCTCAGAGCCAGTGCAGGCGAGGTGATCGGCCAGGTGGTGGACTCGCTGACAGGCGAGACCCTGCAGGAAATACAGCTCGAGAAGCCCGGCTATGTCTTCACCATCAGGGCCTATCCCGTGGTCTACGAGGGATCCCTTCTGGCACGCATCTTCAGGGAGGACGCCGAGTGAACAAGGAACTTCTTTACTCGCTGAAGTCTCCCTTCCGCGATGACTTTCAGATTCACGGCTTCCGCTTCGGCTCGGCAAAAAAGACCGTGGCCGTTGTGGGTGCCATGCGCGGTGACGAGATTCAGCAGCAGTTTGTCTGCTCCCAGCTTGTGAACGCCCTGATGGAGATCGAGGACGTCGGCGGAATAAGCGACGACTTCGGCATTCTGGTGGTGCCCTCGGCCAATCACTTTGCCATGAACATCGGCAAGCGTTTCTGGGCCATGGACAATACGGACATCAACAGAATGTTTCCGGGCTACAACAAGGGAGAGACCACGCAGCGCATAGCGGCCGCACTCTTCGAGCACCTGCAGGGCTATGAATACGGGATCCAGCTTGCCAGCTTCTACATGTCCGGCGACTTCATTCCGCATATCCGCGTCATGGACACCGGCTATCAGGATATCGAGGGAGCGAAGCTCTTCGGCATGCCCTATGTGGCCATCCGCAAGCCCAAGCCCTACGACACGACGCTTCTGAACTACAACTGGCAGATCTGGGAGACAAAGGCCTACTCGCTCTATGCCGGCCAGACCAGCACCATCGACATGCACTCGGCCAGGGAGAGCGTCTGGGCCATCCTGCGCTTCCTGAGCCGCATTGGTGCCATAGACTACAAGACGCACAGCGGCTTCATGTCGGAAGTCCTCCACGAGGAGGAGCTGCTGGTGGTCAAGGCCCGCAAGTCCGGCATCTTCTACCGCATACGCAAGCCCGATGACATGGTCCGCAAGAACGAGGTCATCGCCAAGATTCTTGACCCCTATGACGGAACGGTGCGCAGCGAGGTGCTGGCTCCCGAAAAGGGCACCATCTTCTTCATGCACAACAAGCCCCTGGTGCACGAGAACACGCTGACAGTGCGCATGATCAAGGGCTAGAAGACTTTCGGACGGTCCTGAGCGGCCGTGAACGGTCAGGGGCGGACAGTCGCAGGGCTGTCCGCCCCTGACTTTTTGTTCGCGGGGAAGGGCGCATGTCCTTCCGCAAATATGCGGATCGGCCCTGGAAGGGGCAATCCGGAGCAGGCCGAAGAAAAGTTTTTTTGCGGCGGGAAGGCAGCGATGCCAAAGACTTGCGAAAGAGGGTGGAAGAAAATTGAAAAAAATCGTTGACAGCCGCCCCTGCCAGGCGTAAACACCGCCTTCGCCGC
>JAUNSE010000158.1 GCA_030539415.1 Desulfovibrionaceae bacterium | reverse complement strand
TGTTCCTGGAGCAGGGCCGCCTTTTGAAGCGCCTCGCCCTGGACAAGACCGGCACCATCACCCACGGCAAACCCCGCCAGACCGACTTCATCGAGGTGGGATCTGCCGGCCGCGAGCGCACGCTGACCATGGCCTGGAGCCTGGCCTCCCGCTCAGACCATCCCGTCTCCAGGGCCGTGGCCCAGGAGGCGCCCGAGGGCACGGTCCTTCCCGAGGTGACCGACTTCACGGCCCTGCCCGGCGAGGGTGTCAGCGGTCTGATTGAAGGCGAGCGCTGGTATCTCGGCAACCACAAGATGGTCGAGGAGCTGCACCGCTGCTCGCCCGGACTCGAGGAGAAGATCTTCGCGCTCGAGAAGGCGGGCAGGACCGTGGTCATGCTGGTCGGCCCGAACGGCGCCGAAGGCGTCTTCGCCGTGGCCGACACGGTGCGCGAGAGCAGCATCGAGGCCATTGCCGCCCTGAAGAAGCTTGGCGTCAGGACCATGATGCTGACCGGCGACAACGAGCACACGGCAAAGGCCATAGCCGCCCAGGTGGGCGTGGACGAGGTGCGCGCCGAGCTGCTGCCCGGGGACAAGCTGACCCTGATCGAGGAGCTCGAGGCCTCCGGCGAGAAGGTCGGCATGGTCGGCGACGGCATCAACGACGCTCCCGCCCTGGCCAAAGCCCACATCGGCTTCGCCATGGCCAGAGGCGGCACGGACACGGCCATCGAGACCGCGGACGTGGCCCTCATGGACGACGATCTGCGCAAGATCCCCCGCTTCATCGCCCTCTCCCGCTCCACCTACGCCATCCTGGTGGAAAACATCGTGCTGGCCCTGGCGGTCAAGGCCGTCTTCTTCGCCCTGACCCTGTCCGGCAACGCCACCATGTGGATGGCCGTCTTCGCCGATGTGGGCACCTCCCTCCTGGTGGTGCTGAACGGCGTGCGCGCCATGAAGAAGTAATTTCCCAATGCGTCGCGGGGGACGGAGGGAGCGGCTGGCAGGTCCTCCGCTCCGCACCCCGCGGTCACTCCCTCCTCCATCCGGTGCAAGGCGCCGGCAGGGCGCGGTCCGGCAGAAGGACCGCGCCTTTTGCTTCATCCCGCCGCCGCGAGTCCGCTCGTCCGGGCCGTCCGGCAGGCCGCGTCTTCTGTCCGCGCGGGACGGACGCACCGCATCCGGGCCCGTATCCCGCGATTTCACACGGCCGCCGCACAGCCGCGCAAGCCGGCGCGCCGGACCGGAAAAGACTGAAAAAAAAACATTTTCCGGCCCCTCGCGGCAGTTGACAACCGCAGGGCATCCTGCCAAAAATCCGCTTCTCACGACCGGTCCGGCGGTACGGCCCGGTCACTGCCGCAGACAATGTTTGGCTGCTCAAACATCAGCGGCGCAGCTTTCTTTCCTTTCAGCCTCATCGGTGCGACTTCCATGTCCAGACAGTTTCTGGTCGGCTCCTTCATCGAGCAGGCCAGGGTTTCGGCCCTTCTGCCCCAGACGGCGCGCTCGAGCTACCGCGCCGTGCTTCTCGTCTTCTTCTTTCTGACCGGCGTGGTCTTCGCCTCCTGGGCGACCCGCATCCCCGACATCAAGCTGGCCCTCGGCCTGTCCGACGCGGCCCTGGGCGGCATTCTCTTCGGCGCGCCCTTCGGCGAGCTCGTGGCCATCGTGCCCTCGGCCTGGCTCATCGGCCGCATCCACACGCGCAGGACGCTGCTGCTGTCCATGACGCTGCTGCCGATCTGCCTTGTGCTGCTCTCGCTGGCACCCGGCCGCTGGCAGCTCTTCGCGGCCCTGTTCTGCTTCGGCTTCGTCTACAACATGAACAATATCGCCCTCAACGCCCAGGCCGTGGGCGTGGAGGTGCTCTACCGGCGCAGCATCATCGCCACCTTCCACGGCATGTGGAGCCTCGGCGGCGTGGTCGGCGGCATCATCGGCGCCTTCGTGGCGCCCATGGGCATCTCGGTGCAGGCGCACTTCATCAGCATCCTGATCCTCTGCCTCGTCATCGTGGCTGCCCTGCAGAAGGCCGTCATGCCCAGGGAGGTGCGCTTCGGCCGGCCCCAGACCACCGGCAGGCAGAAGCTGAAGTTCACGCCCTTCCTCTTCGTGCTGGGCTTCATCGCCCTGGGCAGCATGGCCACCGAGGGCGCCATGTACGACTGGAGCGCGGTCTACTTCGCCCAGGTCGTCAGGCCCGGCGAGGAGTACATCCGCTTCGGCTACCTCTCCTGCATGACCTGCATGGTCTGCGTCCGCCTGCTGGCCGACAGGCTGGTCAACCGCTTCGGCGCCGCCCCGGTCCTGCAGGGCAGCGGCCTGTTCATCGCCTGCGGCATGACCCTGGCCCTGACCCAGCCGACGCTCCTGCCGGCCATGGCCGGCCTCGGCATGGTCGGCTTCGGCATGGCCTCCATCGTGCCCCTGTGCTACAGCCTGGCCGGCCGCTCCAAGGACAATCCCGCCCAGGTGGGCATCTCCTTCGTGTCCTCCATCAGCTTCTTCGGCTTCCTGGCCTGCCCGCCCATGGTCGGCTTCCTCTCCCACCTGTTCGACCTGTCCTGGGCGCTTTCGCCCATCATCCTGGTCGGCGCGGCCGTCTTCCTGCTCTCCCGGCTGCTGATGCGCCTGCACGGCGAATAGCTCAGGCCGGGCGCCCCGCCGTATCGCGCCCGAACGCAAACGCTTGACACAAGGGGCTGCGCGGACCAAGAATTCCGGTCCGCGCCGCCCCTTTTTCACGTCCCCCGCGCAGGCGCCGCGAATTCCCCCTGCGAGTCCGCCTCATGGCTGCAATCGTTCTTGCCTGCTTCTGTCTGGCCATAGCCGCCACCCTGGCCCTGCACGTCTCCCTGCTCTGGGCCCTGGGCTTCGGTTTCCTGCTCTTCTTCTGCTTCGCCCTTGTGCGCGGAAGGACGGCCCCGTCCCTCGCGCGCCTCGCCCTGGACGGAGTGCGCACGGTCTTCCAGGTCTGCTCGACACTTCTGTGCATCGGCCTGCTCACGGCCGCCTGGCGCGCCTCCGGCACCATCGCCTATCTGGTGGATCTGGCCCTCGGGGCCGTCACGCCGGACATCTTCCTACCCTGCGTCTTCCTGTGCAACTGCGCCCTGTCCTTCATTCTGGGCTCGGCCTTCGCCACGGCCGCGACCATGGGCGTCATCTGCATGTCCGTGGCCCACACCCTGGACTTCTCCGTGCTGCTGGCAGGCGGCGCCATCCTGGCCGGCTGCTACTTCGGCGACCGCTGCTCGCCCATGTCCACCAGCTCCCTGCTGGTCTGCACGCTGGCGAAGGTTCCGGGGCACCGCATCATGCGCGCCCTGTTCAGGACCTGTCTGCCTGGCTTCGCGGGCAGCCTCCTGCTCTACGGCGCGGCCTCCCTGCTCCCGCACGGCACCGGCGCCATACCGGACACCGCCGCCTTCTTCGCGCAGGAATACCGCATGGGCCCCCTGCTGGCCCTGCCGGCAATTCTCGTCCTGGTGCTGGCCTTCTTCCGCGTGCACGTGCGCAACACGGTGCTCTGCAGCACTGCTCTCGCCCTTGTCCTGTGCCTCTTCGTCCAGGACAGGAGTCCGGCCGAGCTGCCGCAGCTGCTTGTCTTCGGCTTCACGGCCGCGAACGACGAGGTCGGCCGGCTCATGAACGGCGGCGGCCTGATATCCATGGCCGAGGTGGTCGGCATTGTCTGCATCTCCTCCACCTACGCGGGCCTGTTCCGGGCCGGGGGCCTCATGGACGGCCTGAACGCCGTGGTGCGGCGCCTGGCCGCTCGCTCCTCCTTTCTGGCCTACGCGGGCACGGGCCTTCTGACCGGCGCCATAGCCTGCAATCAGACCCTCGCCATCATGCTGACGCATCAGCTCACCGAGCCCCTGCAGAAGGATCCGGCGCGCCATGCCGTGGACATGGAGGACAGCGTGCTTCTGCTGGCGGCCCTCGTCCCCTGGAGCATAGCCACCACCGTGCCGCTGTACATGGTCGGAGCGCCGCTGGCCTCCATCCCGCTGGCCTTCTACGTCTGGCTCGTGCCCCTGTCGCGCCTTGTCTTCACGCCGCGCTCCATCTGACCCGCCCTGACAGCCGCCCGCCCGGGTCCGGCATCCATCAGCTCCGGCAGTGCAGGGCGGCGCTGGCGGCCCCTGGGCCTGTTTCAATCTTTGTTTGACGCCCGGGCCCCTGCGGGTATATACTTTTGCCGTTGCGATCTAATGATTGTTTTCAACATGAATTCAAACACATGGCAGACAGTTTGCGCAAACATGAACAGGTTTGCGTTCCATCCCTGACCAGGGATGGCAGAATATCAAGAGGGGCCTGGCGTGTCCCGGCATTCCAGGACCTCCCGGCGGCGGCAGGGGGAGCGGCGCGACAAGCACCGCTCCCCCTGCCATTTTCTGTCTCCAGCACTGTCGGGCTCCGGCCGGAATCGGGCGCAGGACAGCGCCGGCCGCCACGGCGGCGCATGCCTGGCCCGGCTTTGTTGTCTTTCGCCGGCCGAGGGGCTATTTTTCCGAACCGGCGCCGGCTGCCGCAGACTCCGTGCGCCGGGCGCCCTGCGCACCCCATTCCTCCACATCCGTTCAGACCGTTCAGCAGGCCCGGAGAATGCCCATGCTCAAGATAGTCCTCATCATACTGATTGTCGCCGTCGGCGGCCTCCTCTTCTCCTCCATGTCCTCGCAGCCGCCGCTGCGCGGCCTTGTCCGCGAGGCCGGCTCGCCGCAGCAGGTCCTGCTCGCCCGCGCCCGGCCCGCCGCCACCTTCGCGCTGGATCCCGGGCTCACCCTGCTTGCCGCGGGCTGGTGCGACGTGCATCCCGAAAGCTACACCTCGGTTGACGGCGACGCGAAGCTCTGGGCCGCCGTCTACCGCCATCCGAAGGGTCTGGCCGTCACGGCCGTGGCCGACGGCATCGACCGCTGGCAGTGGGAGGCCGGCGTGCATCCGGCCTACAAGCCGATACGCAGCCTGCAGCGTCCGGGCGAGCTCTTCTCCATCTTCGAGACCCTGACCGTGCTCGATCACCGGCGCGACCCCTTCTGCGGCCAGCCCGGCACAGGCAAAGCCACCAGGGAAACCGGCGCCTGCCTTGTCTACAGGGCGAAGATGGTGGTCGAGTTCGACAAGACCCAGATCATCGCCGAGTACCACGAGGACCTGCCCGACGAGCTGGCCCTCGACATCCCCTTCGAGGACGCGTACCTCAACGACTTCACCAGGCGCGCGAGAGCGGCCGTGCAGCCGGTGCTGCTCGACAGGGAGACCGGCAAGGCCATGTCCGAGGGCATCGAGAAGATGGACGTGCTGGACAAGAGCATCTCCCGCCGCTCGCTCGCGGTCTGGACCGGAAAAATGGAGCG
>JAUNSE010000157.1 GCA_030539415.1 Desulfovibrionaceae bacterium | reverse complement strand
AGATGAGGAACGTTTCATGCTCGTCCATCCAGGCCGTGGGCAGTTTGGTCAGCTTCTCGGCGCAGGCGGGGCCGGCGGCCAGAGTGACGCCGAACACCGCGAGCAGAAGAGCCATCATGATTTTCTTAAAACGCATACTAACCTCCAAATGTCAGCAGTGTTTCACGAGGAAAATCCTCTTGGACAATAAAAAAATAGACGTTCTCCGGGCTCCGCGGTCCGGCCTTCGCGCGGTCGATCATTTATGATCTTCCGGCACAAGGCGCCTGGTCCGCAGATAGTCCGACCGCAGGCGGAAGGAGACGAACTGCAGGACGCAGGCCGCGCCGGCCAGAAGGAGCGCCAGAGCTGAGGGAAGCTGAAGATAGAGCGCGCCGGCTGCGACAAGGCAGAGGCACAGGCTCGAAAGACGCAGGAGAAAGAGCTTTCTGTAGACGGCATCGGCACCGGCCGCTGCCTCTGGCTGCGGGCCCGGAGCGGCGGAAGGCGCCGCGGAGTCCGGAGCCGCGGCCCTGCGCTCCTGCCAGCGCCGTCCCAGATGGCTGGACAGCGTCCAGACAAGGCAGATGCCGGCAAGGCCGAAAATCAGGGCCGCTGTGACTGGATCCATGCTTTTCTCCCGGGGGACAGAGGGGTGCGGGAGAGCCCGCGCCTGTCTCGGGCCCGCAGGGCCTGGCAGGCTCAGGGCCCCCCGGTTAGAGGACAAGTTCGGTATTGTCGGTGATTTCCTTGCGCAGGCGCAGGAATTCGATGCTGGTGTGCTCGCGCGGGCGGGGAAGATCCACGGCGTATTCGGTCTTGATGGAGCCGGGGAGCTTGCCCTCCATGAGCACGATGCGGTCGCCCAGGTACAGGGCCTCGTCGATGTTGTTGGTCACGAAGATGACCGTCCTGCGCTCCTGCTCCCAGATGCGGGCCGTCTCCTGCTGCATGAACATGCGCGTCTGCGCGTCCAGCTGGCCGAAGGGCTCGTCCAGAAGCATGATGTTGGGCGTGTTGGCATAGGCTCTGGCAATGCCGACGCGCTGCTTCATGCCGCCCGAGAGCTGATGGGGATAGTGCTTCTCGAAGCCGGTGAGGCCCACGAGATCAATGTAGTGCTGGGCGATCTCGCGGCGCTTCGCCGCCGGAATGCCGCGCAGCTTGAGACCGAGCTCCACGTTGTCGCGCACGTTCTTCCAGGCGAAGAGCATGTAGCTCTGAAAGACGATGCCGCGGTCGGGGCCGGGCCCTGTCACGGGCTGCCCGTCAAGGACGATGGTGCCCGTGTCCGGCATTTCCAGGCCCGCGAAGATCTTGAGCAGGGTGGACTTGCCGCTCTGCCCCGGGCCCAGAATGACCAGAAACTCGTTTTCGTAGACGTCTATGGTGATGTCCCTGATGACGGGAACTTCCTGATTGCCCTTCTGAATGAAGGTCTTGCTGACGTTTTCGCAGCGCAGTTTCAGCTTCATGCCGCTCATTGTGCTTCCTCCTGATGGCTTTCCTTGCGCGGATTCACGCATCGCCCGCCTACAGATTGTCGATGGTGCGCTGCCACGGGCAGAGCCTGCGCTCGGCCAGGGAGACCATCAGGGAGGTGATGTAGGCCGCCGCGGCAATCAGGATCATGCCGCCCAAAACCAGCGTCGGCTGATGGGTGTCCATGCCGCGCTTGATGAGAAAGCCCATGCCGTTGCGGGAGTTCATGAGCTCGGCCGCAAGCACGCAGGTCCAGGCCGAGCTCAGCGAAATCTGCAGGCCGGCGAAGATGGCCGGGAAGGAGGCGGGGAAGCAGACATGCAGGATTTCGTCCCTGCGGCTGCCGCCGAGCACGCGGATGACGTCGTAGAGTTCGGGGTCGACCAGGCGCACGCCGTTGTAGGCGTTGAGCAGGCAGGGCACGAAGGTGCCGATAATGATGATGAAGACCTTGGAGGTTTCGCCTATGCCGAACCAGAGAATCGCGATGGAGACCCAGGCGATGGGGGGCATGGGCTTGAAGAGGTCGAACAGCGGCTTCACAATGGCGTTGACATACTTGTTGAGCGCCATGAACAGGCCCAGCGGGATGGCCACGATGCTGGCCAGCACGAAGCCGGTGAGGACGCGCTGCAGACTGGCCCAGATATGGCCCCAGAGAGTCGTGCCCGCGAACTTGATCTGGGTGAGCAGCACCAGCTGGTCCCACACTTCCAGCGGCCTCGCCACGGAATCGCGGAAGATCTTCTCTCTGGCCACATAGTCCCAGAGCGAGAGAAAGAGCGTGATGGAGACGCAGTAGAGGAAATATTTGTTGGTCAGAAAGCGGACAAGGCTGAAGGGCTCGCGGTGGCGCTTGTGACTGATGGTCTCGTTGGCTATGGAATGCCCGGACATTGCTTACCTCCTGATGCCGGCGAGCAGCTTCTTTTCAACCTGGTCGATGACAAAGCCGATGACCGCGCCGGAAATGCCCACGCAGATCATGCCGAGCACGATGATGTCGGGCCTGCCGAGGCGTCCGCCCATGGTGATGAGAAAGCCGAGACCGGAGTCCGCGGCGAGCAGCTCGGCGGCGACGAGGTTGGTCCAGCAGTAGGCGAGAGCCAGCTGCAGGGCGCCGAAGACCATGGGCAGGGCGGACGGGATGCACAGCTGGGTGAAGATCTGCCAGTTGCTGGCCCCGTAGGTTCTGGCCATCTGAATGAGCACCGGACTTGTCATGCGCACGCCGACATAGGAATTGATGACGCAGGGCACGATGCCGGCAATCCAGATGATGAAGACCTTGCCGGCCAGGCCGATGCCGAACCAGAACACGGTGAGCGGAATCCAGGCGATGGGAGGTATGGGGCGGATGAGCTCGAAGACGGGGCGGAACAGGCCCTCGACGACATTGAACCAGCCCATGGCAAGCCCCAGGGGAATGCCGACAATCAGCGAGAGCAGATAGCCCAGAAAGGCTTCCTGAATGGACGTCCAGGCATGGGCGCCCATGGTGGCGCCGTCGGGATTGGCATTGGTGAGCTTGTCGACAAAGGTCGCCAGCACCTGCGAGGGCGAGGCCAGCAGGGTGTTCGGAATGACGCCGAACTGCACGACCGCCTGCCAGACGGCAAAGAAGAGTATGAGGCTCGCGTAGGGGAGCAGTATGAGCGGGAGGGGTTTCTTAACAACGACTTCCTGATAGGCCATGGTGCACATCCCTCTTGAAGGATATCGGAGCGGGCTTGACTTACCACCAGCGGATGAGTTCGGTGACCTGCCTGCGCAGTTCGACGAACTCCGGGGAGATGGTGTCGCGCGGACGCGGCAGACTGATCGGAATCTCCGCCTTGATGCCGGTGGGCTTGTTGCTCAGGATGAGCACGCGCTCGGCAATGTACACGGCCTCTTCCACGTTGTGCGTCACAAAGAGCACTGTCGCCCTGAGCTTCTGCCAGATCTTGACCAGCTCGTCCTCGAGATATAAGCGCAGCTTGACGTCAAGCTGGCCGTACGGCTCGTCCATGAGCAGCAGGTCCGGATTCACGGCAAAGGCCCGCGACACGGCGATGCGCTGCATCATGCTGGCGGACACCTGATTGGGATAGAGATCGGCGCAGGATTTCAGGCCGACAAGCTCCATGATGGCGTCGGCGCGCTCCATGCGCTCGGCTTTCGGCACGCCCTTGATTTCCATGCCGTAGGCCACGTTTTCGCGCACCGTGCGCCAGGGCAGACAGGTCGGCTCCTGGAAGACATAGGAAATATTGTGCCGCTTCGGGTTCGCCTCCTCGCCGTCGATAAGTATCTCGCCTTCCGTGGCGGGCATCAGCTTCGAGATGCAGTTGAGGAATGTGGTCTTGCCGCAGCCCGTGGGGCCGACGATGGCAAGCAGCTCCCCTTCCTTGATGTTGAAATTTATGCCGTTCAGAACGGTAAGATCCCCGAAGCGCTTGGTCAGATTGTTGACAACAATCTTGGCTCGGGGCTGAGAGTTCGTGGGCACGTTACAGCTCCTCGAGTTTCACAATAAACTCAATTATTCTAAGGGCTTGGCGTCTCACTTTTTTGGGGCGGGGACCCCTCCACCTCCAGACGGACCTGCTGACTGCTTCTCTCTCTCCGGCTGGTGGCATGAGGGGAATCCACACAGCGCCTGCAGTTTCTGCTCCGACCGGACGGATCGCCCGGCACCGCGCACCGGTGCCGGCGAGTGACTGCCCTGCGTATGACAAGTTTGCTCCGCATCAGGTGCGGAAGGAACAGGGGTGAAAACAATGGGGGGGATGAAAGTACCTATCACGTCCATATGCCGGTTTCAATTCCCCGGAAGAGGCCCTGAAAGGCTGTCCGACACGCGACAGGGCTCTGTTTAACAGCAGGAAAATGCTGTTGAATGACGGTCTGGGCGGGAAAAGGAGAAGCGGTGCGCGCGCCGAGGAACGAGCCCAGAAAATATTTGCAATCTCAATATGTTATATATGAACAGCGTCACCACAGCCGGAGAAAAAAATTTTTCACATTCGTTTTTTGTTCATGCAAAAACAGGGCCGCCGGCAGTTCTCTGCCATTTCCAGCCTTTCAGCTCTCTGTTCTGCATGACCAATGACAGAATGAGACTTCCAGATCAGCATCGCTCATGTCTGCTCTTTCTGTTCCCTTGCATTGATGCATGAATATTCTGCATCACTCTGTTCAGCAGTGCATGGCAGCTGGAAAATTCTGCATCACAATTCTGTCAGTGCATACTGTTTTCAAATGATTCCCAGGCGTGGCCAGCAATCCCGCTGCTCTGCCCGGCCCGCCCTGGTGATGCAGATCTGAATCATTGCCCGATGTCAGGGAGCCATGCGCGGCCTTCGCTCCCGGATGGCGGACCCGGCGGCATGGCGCAGACGCCCTGTTCCACAGCCTCTTCTAAAAGCAGAAAGTCATTTTCCTGAACAAGACTTCCGCAATCAGAACAGAAATATCGGACAATGCACTTTTTCATCAGAAACTGCACCAAAAAGTATCAGAACACCGAGCAGACAAGTGCGTCAATTGCACGCATTCTCAAAACAGGTTCAGCATATTCAGACATGGGCATGCATGATTTGCGTCTGCCGTGCACGAACTGCATGCATCCACAATTTCATCAATTATTTCAATATATTGTTTAAACCAGTTCTTCCTTCCCGCGGCGCGGAGAGCCCAAAAACGTGGCAATTCAGATCTGCATCATTTTTCCTTCCGCGCTCGCGCATAATGCAGAAATGAATTGCCCCCGAACGCCGCCTGCAGACCGCCTGTCCGGGACAGGTCTTTATTTATACTTTATTATCAGCAAGTTAGACATGCTTTGATAATAAAAGCGCCTTCTGGCACAAGCTATGCTTTTCTCCTTCAGGCGGCGCTGACGCGGCGCTTTCCCCCAAAAAC
>JAUNSE010000156.1 GCA_030539415.1 Desulfovibrionaceae bacterium | reverse complement strand
CAGCGACGGCCTGCGGTCTGCCACAAGGAGGCTTGAAACAAGGAGAGCTGGGCAAGGGCTGCTCCCCTTGAAAATTTTGCCCGCGGCCGCAGAGTGCAAGGAGGATGGCCGCGGGCGGCAAGGAGACTGATGGGGCCGCAAGTTCGGCCCCGGATATGGCTTTTCAAGGATGAACACTGTCCGGAAGAGGGGGACGGGTCTGAGGAGGCAGAACCCGCTCCCTCCCGGCCAGCCGGCTGGAGGGCAGCCGGCCCGGCTCCTAGAGGAGGGGTGGAGCCGGTCTGGTCTTCACTTTTCCCAAAGCAGGAATCGTGCCACGCCATCCCGCTTTCCGACTTATGCAGTGATGCAGGAAAGTTGCGAAAATCTGCCCGTTCCAGGGCAGGGCGGAAGTGCTTCAAACTGTATAATAAGTTGCCGCATGCCCCGCTCCGCTGTCATCCGCAGGACGCCTGCCGCCCGGAACACCGTAGTCGTCCTCTGCACGCGGTCTTGCGGGCAGAAAGGCCTTCGGGAGAGAGGGCGCAAGAGACGCCGGCCCGTGCGCCGCGGCAGAACGCCCCGCGCGTGCGGTCGACGCGGCACAAGTCCCCGGCAAAAAAAGCACAAAAAAAGAGCCGTTCCGCCCAGAACGGCCCTCAGAGATCCCCCCGCGCCAGGAGTCCGCGCATGACAAACGCGATTATGCGGGTGGAAGAGTGTTTTCGATTGCCAGTGGAGAATTTGTTCGGGGAGAGCGGATTCCGAGGAGAGCAGAACCCGCCCTTGTTCCCCAACAACCGGCTGGAGGGCAGCCGGCCCGGCTCTCGGAGTCGGAGAGCCTGTCTACGCTTGAATGGTCAAAGCAAGACCCGTGCCAGTCCTCCGCCCCGCCGCCCGTGCCGCAGCGGACGGACAGGTCGTATCAGTCATTTCAACATGTTATGCTTTGTCGCCATTGCGGACAGACCGCCGGATGCCCGGGCAGGGTGTATAAATTGTATAGCATTTCACTAATGTTTGTACGGAAAATGCCAATTTTTTATACACCCCGTTCCGTGTTACAAAAAAAAGGCACGCCGGCGAGGGCGTCCGGGGGACCCGGGGCAGGGCGAAAGCTCCTTTCTCCGGGCTCTTGCGCACCCCGCGCGCTCTTGACACAGAAGCCTGCGCGCCGCACAAAGGGCGCATTCCTGGCGCATCTTCCGCCTTCTTCTCCTTTCCCCCGCATATCCTTCCCGCGCGCCCGGCCGCCGGCGCGCCTGTTCGGAGTCTTCATGCCCCAGCTGCACTGCCATCTTCACACCCCGGCCTCCGCTCCCTCCGCCCTGTCCTCGGACCTCCTTGCCGCGCTGGACTTTGCCTCCGCCGCCGCTCCGGCCGCCTTTCACCGCACCCTGCCGGAGTACGCGCCGACCCCGCTGCGCTCCCTGACGGCGCTTGCCGCCTCCCTGGGACTGGCCGGCCTGCATGTGAAGGACGAGTCCTTCCGCTTCGGCCTCAACGCCTTCAAGGCCCTGGGCGGCAGCTTTGCCGCGGCCAGGGTGCTGGCCGGGCGTCTCGGCCTTGCCGGGCAGGCCTTCACCTTTGCCGACGTGGCCGGACCCGCCGCCCGCGCGAGGCTGGGGCAGCTCACCTTCGTGACCGCCACAGACGGCAATCACGGCCGCGGCGTGGCCTGGGCCGCCCGCGTGCTGGGCCACAGGGCCGTGGTCTATCTGCCCGAGGGCTCTGCCGCCTCCAGGGTGGAGAACGTGCGCCGCGAGGGCGCCGAAGCCGCGGTCACGGATCTCAATTACGACGCCACCGTGGCCCTGGCCGAGCGCAGGGCTGCGGAGAACGGCTGGATTCTGGTGCAGGACACCTCCTGGCCCGGCTACGAGGCCGTGCCTCTGGACATCATGCGCGGCTACACCACCATCGCGGCGGAGATTGTGCCGGAGCTTGCCGCCACTCCGCCGACCCATGTCTTCCTGCAGGCCGGCGTGGGCAGCTTTGCCGCGGCCATGGCCGCCTGCCTCAAATCCGTCTGGCCAGATCTTTCCGTCATTGTGGTCGAGCCGGACAGGGCGGACTGCCTCTTCCGCACGGCAAAGGCCGGCGACGGCAGCCTGCATGTGGTGGAGGGGCGCATGGACAGCATGATGGCGGGCCTGTGCTGCGGCGTGCCGAGCATGCAGGCCTGGGCCGTTCTGGAGCGGACCGCCGGCGCCTTCATCTCCTGCTCCGACGACTATTCCGCGCAGGGCATGCGCGCCCTGG
Organism: Desulfovibrionaceae bacterium; assembly: GCA_030539415.1. Lineage (GTDB taxonomy): Bacteria > Desulfobacterota > Desulfovibrionia > Desulfovibrionales > Desulfovibrionaceae > Desulfovibrio. The sequence continues at coordinate 3,184 of JAUNSE010000156.1, read as the reverse complement.
CGGCCCCTCCGGCCGGGGATGCGGCCATTGTCTCGGGCGAGTCCGGAGCCGTCACCTGCGGTGTGGTGCGCGCGCTTATGACCGATCCCGGCCTTTCCGGCATCCGGGACGAGCTGGGCCTGGACGCCTCCGCCCGTGTGCTGCTGGTGAGCACGGAAGGGGACACGGATCCCGAAAACTACGCCCGCGTCCTGGCCGGCGCGGACGGGCGCGGGTAATTGCCTTTCCCCGTTCCGGAGTCTACAAAAGGGTGTTCCGGGCGCGGGGCTGTCTGCAGCAGCCGGCCCCGGCCATCATCCTTCCAAACATGCCGGCCCCAGCCGGCCGCATCATAATATAAGGAGCGCATGCATGCTCGGCAGTTTCGTCTATGACAATCCCACCCGGCTTTACTTCGGCGAGGACAGCCTGAAGGCCCTGGCCGGCGAGCTTTCCAAGTACGGCCCCGTTGTCCAGCTCATCTGTGGCGGCGGCTCCATCAAAAGGAACGGCATCTACGATCAGGTCTGCGCCGTCCTGAAGGAGGCCGGCAAGACCATTGTCGAGGATGCCGGCGTCATGCCCAATCCCACCATCGGCAAGGTCCGCGAGGGCGCGAAGATTGCCCGCGAGAGCGGCGCCGATCTGCTGCTCGCCGTGGGCGGCGGCTCCTGCTGCGACTACGCCAAGGCCGTGGCCGCCTCGGCCTTTTGCGACGAGGATCCCTGGGACAGGTACTATGTCCGCAACATGGGTATCGCCTCGGGCCAGCGCGTGCTGCCCGTGGGCTGCGTCCTGACCATGGCCGGCACAGGCTCGGAGATGAACGGCACCGCCGTCATCACCAATCCCGAGACCCGCCAGAAGCTCGGCCACAAGTTCGGGCCGCAGGGCTTTCCGCGCTTTGCCATCCTGAACCCTGTTTTCACCTACTCCCTGCCGGCCTGGCAGCTCTCGGCCGGCATCTTCGACATCTTCTGCCACATCTGCGAGCAGTACTTCTCCGGCACCGACGACAATACCAGCGACTACATCTCCGAGGGCCTCATGCGCTCGGTCATCCATGCCGGCCGCATCGCCGTGAAGAATCCGACGGACTACGAGGCCCGCAGCAATCTCATGTGGGCCGCCACCTGGGCCCTCAACACCCTGCTGGGTCTCGGCAAGACCGGCGACTGGATGGTGCACAAGTTCGGGCAGTCCATCGGCGCCTTCACCGACGCCACCCACGGCATGACGCTCTCCTGCGTGACCCTGCCGTACTACCGCCGCATGCTGCCCCACGGCACGGCCAAGTACCGCCGCTTTGCCGAGGTGGTCTGGAACGTGGACCCGGCCGGCCGCGACGACACGGCCGTGGCGCTGGAGGGTCTGGCCCGCATGGAGGCCTGGATGCGCGAGATAGGCGTGGTCCTCAGTGCCGCGGAGCTCGGCGTGACCGAGGCCATGCTGGACGACCTCTCCGAAAACGTCATCATCCTGGAAAAGGCCAGCTACAAGGCTCTTGACCGGGCCGGCGTGCGCGAGATTCTGGCCGAGGCCCTGCGCGCCTGACCGTGACCCCGGGGCTTCTCCCGGGCCCGCGGCGCGCACTCAGTCAGAGACATTCACACTGCATTCACCGGGCGGGAGGGCTCAGTCCCTGCCGCCCTGATTCATTGCCGCGAAAAATAGCGGCGGAGGCGTAAAACATGTTCGGCAGCTTTGCCTATGACAATCCCACACGGCTCCATTTCGGCGAGGACAGCCTGAACGCCCTGGCCGGCGAGCTCGCCTCGTGCGGCCCTGTCGTCCAGCTGGTGTACGGCGGCGGCTCCATCAGGAAAAACGGCATCTACGACCAGGTCTGCGCCGTCCTGAAGGCTGCCGGCAAGACCATTGTGGATGATGCCGGCGTCATGCCCAACCCCACCATCGACCGCGTGCTCGAGGGTGTCGCCAGGGCCAGGGAGGCGAAAGCCGACCTGCTCCTGGCCGTGGGCGGCGGCTCCTGCTGCGACTACGCCAAGGCCGTGGCCGCCTCGGTGCATCTCGCAGAGGACCCGTGGGACTTCTATTTCGAGCGCTGCCGGCCGGTGCCGGCGGACATGCCCGTGCTGCCCGTGGGCTGCGTGGTCACCATGGCCGGCACAGGGAGCGAGATGAACGGCACCTCGGTCATCACCAATCCCGCCATGCGCGCCAAGAAGAACTGCAAGTTCGGGCCGCGGGTCTTTCCGAAGTTCGCCATCCTGAACCCCGCCTTCACCCTGACCCTGCCGGACTGGCAGATGCGCGCCGGAATCTTCGACACCTTCAACCACATCGGCGAGGCCTACTTCTCCGGCACCGACGACAGCGTCAGCGACTACATCTCCGAGGGCCTCATGCGCTCGGTCATTCACGCCGGCCGCGTCGCGGTGAAGAATCCGCAGGACTACGAGGCCCGCAGCAATCTCATGTGGGCCGCCACCTGGGCCCTCAACACCCTCATAGGTCTCGGCAAGGCCGGCGACTGGAACGTGCACGGCATGGGCCGCGTGCTCGGCGCCCACACCAACGCCACCCACGGCATGACGCTCTCTGCCGTGGCCATGCCCTACTACCGCCGCGTCCTGCCGCACGGCCTGGCCCGCTTCAGACGCTATGCCACGGCCGTCTGGGATGTGGCCCCCGAGGGCTCGGACATGGACATCGCCCTGGAGGGCCTGGCCCGCATGGAAGCCTGGATGCGCGAAATCGGCGTGGTGCTGAGCGTGCGCGGCATAGGCGTGACCGAGGAGCCCGCCGAGCTGGAGAGCCTTGTCAGCGACATGACCGCGGCAGTGGCCGGCATACGCGGCGGCTACCTGCACCTCGAGCGCGCGGATATCGAAGCCATCCTGCAGGAGAGCCTGGCCGCCGAGTAGCGGCCGGACATGCAGACAGTGAAAGGGGAGGGTCTTCCGGCATCGGGAGGCCCTCTTTCTGTTTTCAGATCCGGCCGTTACACGCTCTTGCGGCGCACTGAGACAGTGAAAAGACCATCCTCTGCGCTGCTCGCAAAGTCGATGGCCGGCCAGGCCTCAAGGCTGCGCCTGATGCCGGAACCGCATCCGCGGAAGGGCAGAAGCCCCATGGCTGCGTATGAGGCCAGCACGCTGTTGCGGATGCGGCTGCAGCCGCAGCGCATGCCAAAGACTGTCAGGCCGCCCGGCAGATGGCCTGGACTGATGATGTCCACCCG
>JAUNSE010000155.1 GCA_030539415.1 Desulfovibrionaceae bacterium | reverse complement strand
GGCGCCGGCGTGGACGCCGGCGACTTCGCCCAGTTCGAGGAAGTGCTCAACCTGGGCCAGATGCAGCAGAAGGCCCTGGAAGCCGGCGTGCAGTGCATGATCGAAGGCCCCGGCCATGTGGGCCTGCATGCCGTGAAGACGCAGATCGAGGCCATCAAGACCCTCACCCACGGCGCCCCGCTCTATGTGCTCGGCCCCCTGGTGGTGGACTCCTGCCCCGGCTACGACCACATTGCCGGCGCCATCGGCGGCGCCATGGGCGTCACCGCCGGCGTGGACTTCCTCTGCTACCTGACCCCGGCGGAGCATCTGACCCTGCCCGACAAGGACGACGTGAAGGCCGGCGTCATGGCCTCTCGCATCGCCGCCCATGCCGGCGAAGTGGCCCTCGGCACGAAGCGCGCCACCGACAGGGAGAAGGCGATGAACGCCGCCCGCCGCGGTCTGGACTGGGAGGGCATGAAGAAGGCCGCCCTGGATCCGGAAATGGTGGACAGGCGCCGCGCCCAGCATCACAACGAGGAAGTGTGCGCCATGTGCGGCAAGTTCTGCGCGGTCAAGATGATCAGGGACGCCAAGATTCTCTAGCATCGGGCAAAAGCGCGCCACGCGGGCATTTTCAGGGGAGCAGCGGACCAAAGCGGCCGCGGCTCCCTCTTTTTTCGCCTTTCTCCCTTGTCAGGACAATTCTGGAACTTATCTTTTTTCCCACAGGGCCGTTTTTGTCCCGTCCGGGAAGCGCTTTCGATGACGGCCTGCCTTTTTCGCTCCGCACGAGGAGCGCAGAGCTGCAAGGAGGCTCGCATGAAATCTCTCAAGGGCACCCAGACCGAGAAAAACATTCTCACCGCCTTCGCCGGCGAATCCCAGGCCCGCAACCGCTACGACATGTTCGCGTCCAAGGCCAAGAGCGAGGGCTATGTCCTCATCTCCAGCATCTTCACCGAAACCGCCCTGCAGGAAAAGGAGCATGCCAAGCGCCTGTTCAAGTTCCTCGAAGGCGGCGACGCCGAAATCACCGCGGCCTTCCCCGCCGGCAGGATCGGCAGCACCGCCGAGAACCTGCAGGCCTCCGCGGCCGGCGAGAACGAGGAGTACAGCCACATGTACCCCGCCTTCGCCGACAAGGCCGAGGAGGAGGGCTTCCCGGAAATCGCCGCCGTCATGCGCGCCATCGCCATCGCCGAGGAGTTCCACGAGCGCCGCTTCCTGAAGCTTCTGAAGGAAGTGCAGGACGGCACCATGTTCAAACGCGACCACGTCACCGTGTGGCGCTGCCGCAACTGCGGCTGTCTTGTGCGCGGCGCCGAGGCTCCCGAAGTCTGTCCCGCCTGCGCCCATCCGAAAGCTCACTTTGAGGAGCTCAACTACGCTTTCTAACTGACTTTTTCAGTCGGACAACTTTTCAGGGGGCGGCCGGGAGGCCGTCCCCTTTCATTTTGTCCGCCGGGAGCTTCTCCATGCCAGCTCCCCGGCCCGGCAAGAACGCCGGACCGTCCGCCGGGAAAAAACCGACGAATCTGAAAAAAGGGCTTTACAAAGTTAATAAGAATTGTTATCGATAATTCATCGGCAAATGGAATCGACCCGAAAACTTTCAGACAGTTCAGCCGCATGGCTGACGGAGACATATCATGAGCAAATCCCTCAAGGGCACGCAGACCGAGAAGAACATCCTCACCGCCTTCGCCGGCGAATCCCAGGCCCGCAACCGCTACGACATGTTCGCGTCCAAGGCCAAGAGCGAGGGCTATGTCCTCATCTCCAGCATCTTCACCGAAACCGCCCTGCAGGAAAAGGAGCATGCCAAGCGCCTGTTCAAGTTCCTCGAAGGCGGCGACGCCGAAATCACCGCGGCCTTCCCCGCCGGCAGGATCGGCAGCACCGCCGAGAACCTGCAGGCCTCCGCGGCCGGCGAGAACGAGGAGTACAGCCACATGTACCCCGCCTTCGCCGACAAGGCCGAGGAGGAGGGCTTCCCGGAAATCGCCGCCGTCATGCGCGCCATCGCCATCGCCGAGGAGTTCCACGAGCGCCGCTTCCTGAAGCTTCTGAAGGAAGTGCAGGACGGCACCATGTTCAAACGCGACCACGTCACCGTGTGGCGCTGCCGCAACTGCGGCTGTCTTGTGCGCGGCGCCGAGGCTCCCGAAGTCTGTCCCGCCTGCGCCCATCCGAAAGCGCACTTCGAAGAGCTCAACTACGCCTTCTAGACCTCCGGCGGCCGGGAGCGGCGCGCACGCCGGCCTCCCCCGCAAAAGACCTCATCCATTCACCTCTCCGGCCCGCGGACGGGCAGGCCGGAGCGGATCCGGGACCTTCCGCGCAAGCGCGGAGGGTCCCTTTCCTTTTGCACAGGTGCGTGCAGACAGACGTCCGACTGCCGCAACGACGCGCCGGCACGGAAAGGAACCACTGCTGACCGCCCGCATTCCGGTCTCCCGAACGGCAGCCATGCGCAGCCAAACAAAATTCTGGACAATAGTCTTTTCTGCTTACATCATAGGTGCTTCCAGTCTTGCGCGCTTTCAAGCGCTCCGGCCTGCCGGCCGGCCGCAGTCCATTCTCATATCAGGGAGCTTCCATGGGTAAGTCAGCCCGCGTTCTTTTCCTTCTTGCCGTTCTCGCCGCCGCCGTCTACGGCGGCTACCGCATGCTGTCCGGCGGCCGGGGCTTCATGCCCCCGCAGGAAACCGTCCCGGTCAGCGTGGCCACCTCCCTGGCCCAGGACGTGCCGCACTACCTGCAGGGCGTCGGCACGGTGACCCCCTCCGCCGACGTGCTGGTCACAAGCCGCGTCGCGGGCGAGCTGATCAGCCTGCATTTCACCGAAGGCCAGCGCGTGAACGCCGGCGATCTGCTGGCGCAGATAGATCCGAGGCCCTTCGAGGCCGCCCTTGCCCAGGCCAAAGGCACGCTGGCCCGCGACGAGGCCGAGCTCGCCAACTCCCGAAAGGACGCAGCGCGCTACGCCAAACTGGCCGCCAAGGATTATGTGGCGAGGCAGACCTACGACACGCAGGTCGCCTCGGTCCGCCAGCTCGAGGGCACCGTGGCCGCGGACAAAGCCGCCGTGCGCACGGCCGAGCTTGACCTTGTCTACAGCCGCATCACGGCCCCGATCTCCGGCAGGCTCGGCCTGCGCAACGTGGATCCAGGCACGCTCATCACGGCCAACGACAGCACGGGCATCGTGCGCATCACCGAGGTGACGCCCTGCTATGTGGTCTTCCCCCTGCCCGAAATCAACGTGCCCCTGATCACGCAGGCCCTGTACGGCCAGGACGAAAAGCCCAGCGTCGAGGCCTGGAGCAGGGACCAGAAGGAATGCCTGGCCGTGGGGCAGCTGCTCACCATCGACAACACCATCGACACGGCCACCGGCACGGTCAAGCTCAAGGCCGTCTTCGCCAACGAGAGCGAGCGGCTCTTCCCCAACGAGTTCGTCAACGCCCGCCTGCGCGTGCGCATGCTGCGCAATGCCGTCACCGTGCCGCCGGCTGCCGTGCAGATAAGCGCTTCCGGCAACTACATCTTTGTCATCGACGAGAATGACACGGCCCGCATGCGCAGCGTGAAGGTCGGTCTCGCCACCGGCGCGGTGACGCTCATCGACGAGGGGCTGAAGGACGGCGAGCGCGTGGTCGTGGACGGCGTCGACCGCCTGAAGGACGGCAAGAAGGTGCGCATCGCCGCCACGGTGGAAACCGTGCGCCTGGGCGACCGCCCCTCTCCCCTGGCCACCGAGAAGAGCCCGGTGCTCCTTTCGAAGGATGCCGCGGACGCGCAGGAGCCCGCTTCCGCCCGTCCCGGCGCCGACGCTCCCGCCTCGCGCTGATCCAGCCTCCCCCCCCAGTCCGCCAGTCCAGCCAAGAATCCCGACAGTAAATCAGGTTGCCCGTGAACTTTTCGCGCATCTTCATCCTGCGGCCCATCGCCACCTCGCTTCTGATGGCGGCCCTGCTCTTTTCAGGGCTTCTGGCCTACCGCTTCCTGCCCATCTCCGCTCTGCCGCAGATCGACTACCCGACCATACAGGTGCAGACGTTCTATCCCGGCGCCTCGCCCGATGTCATGGCCTCCGTGGTCACGGCTCCCCTGGAATCCGAGTTCGGCTCCATTTCGGGCCTATCCCAGATGAGCTCGCTCTCCACGGCCGGCTCCTCGGTCATCACGCTGCAGTTCGACCTTTCCATCGCTCTGGATGTGGCCGAGCAGGAGGTGCAGGCCGGCATCAACTCGGCCATCACCCTTCTGCCCGACGATCTGCCCAACCCGCCGGTCTACAACAAGGTCAATCCGGCCGACCCGCCGGTCATGACCCTGGCCCTGACGAGCGACCTGCTGCCCATGACCAGAGTCGAGGACCTTGCCGACACCCGCATCGCCCAGAAGCTCTCCCAGCTTTCCGGCGTGGGCATGGTCACCCTGTCCGGCGGCGAGCGGCCGGCCATCCGCGTCAAGGTCAATCCCAAGGCGCTGGCCCAGGCCAACCTCACCGTGGAGGACATCCGCACGGCCATCACGGCCGCCAACGTGAACTCGGCCAAGGGCAGCCTGGACGGCCCCCTGCGCTCCTCGACCATCGACGCCAACGATCAGATGGAGAGTCCCGAGGAGTACGCGCAGGCCATCATCGGCTATTCCAACGGCGCCCCCATCCGCCTGGGCGACGTGGCGACCGTCGTGGAGGGCGCCGAAAACGCCCTGCTCTCGGCCTACACCGTGCACGCGGCCGAGGACGGCTCGCCGCAGGAGATAAAGCCCTCCATCATCATTTCCGTGCAGCGCCAGCCCGGCGCCAACGTCATCGCCGTGGCCGACGCCATCACGAACCGCATGGCCGAGCTCGAGGCGTCCCTCCCCTCCTCGGTGGAGGTGAAGATCATCACCGACCGCACGGCGACCATCCGGGCCACAGTGGCCGACGTGCAGCTAGAGCTCGTGCTCTCAGTGGTGCTGGTCATCGCCATCATCTGGATCTTCCTGCGCAACGCCAGAGCCACGATCATTCCTGCCCTGGCGGTGCCCCTGTCCCTGGTGGGCACGCTGGGCGTCATGTACCTGGCCGGCTTCTCGCTCAACAACCTGACCCTCATGGCCCTGGTCATCGCCGCGGGCTTCGTGGTGGACGATGCCATCGTGGTCATCGAGAACATCTCCCGCTACCTCGAGCAGGGCATGCGCCCCGTTCAGGCAGCCCTGACCGGCGCGGGCCAGATCGGCTTCACCATCATCTCGCTGACCCTCTCCCTGGTGGCCGTGCTCATTCCCCTGCTCTTCATGGGGGACATTTCCGGCCGCCTCTTCCGCGAGTTCGCCATCACCCTGGCCGTCACCATCCTCATTTCGGCCGTGGTCTCCCTGACGCTGACGCCCATGCTCTGCGCCGTGCTGCTCAAGACCGAGCGCAGCAAGCGGGCGCGCG
>JAUNSE010000154.1 GCA_030539415.1 Desulfovibrionaceae bacterium | reverse complement strand
GACGCATCTTTCGAAAGAATAAAAGACCGCAGCAGTCCCTGGGGACGGATGCGGTCTTTTATTCAATGCTTTTTACTGAGCTAGATGGCCGCCTCAAGAAGCAGATTGTCCCTGTGAATCACTTCAGGATAATGTGCGTCTCCAAGAATTGCGGCCACCTCAAAGCGCTTCAGACCTTTTATGCGTTCAATGTCCGCAGACTTGTAATTGGAAACGCCCACACCGAGACTTGTCCCATTGTGCGTCACACGGATAAGGTCGCCTTTCTTGAATGTCCCCTCCACACTCACAATGCCGCCCGGCAGAAGGCTCTTGCCCTTGTTGAGCAGCGCCTCGGCAGCTCCGTCGTCCACGGCGACCATGCCCACCGGCGAGGACTTGTAGGCAAGCCAGAACTTGCGGCTGGAAATGGCCCGCTCTTTCGGACGAACCCAGGTGCCCACCGTCTCGCCCTGAAATGCCCGCAGCAGGATGTTCCGCTCGCGGCCGGGCAGTATGAGCGTCGGAATGCCGCGCTGGGCAACGCGGCGGGCGGACAGCAGTTTGGAGTACATGCCGCCCGTGCCGACAGTGGTCTTCCCTCCGCACATGCTGTCCAGATTGAGTCTGGCCACATCCTCGATGACGGAAAGCACCTCGGGCTTTTCCCCTTCCGCGGGCGGAGCGGCGTACACGCCGGGCGAAGAGGTCAGATTGACCATGAGATCCGCCCCCACCAGAGTGACCAGCAGGCTGGCGAGCGAGTCATTGTCGCCGAACTTGAGGCCTTCGGTGGAGACAGTGTCGTTCTCATTGACGATGGGAACGACATTCCACGAGAAAAGGCCGGTAAAGGTGTTCCTCGCGTTGAGCAGACGCTGATGCACGCGGAAGTCATCCTGCGTCAGGAGGACCTGGGCCGTATTCAGCCCCTGCTTCTGAAAGGCGTCATCCCAGGCCCGCACAAGGCGGCCCTGTCCCACAGCTGCGGCTCCCTGGCGCGCTGCCAGACCGGCATCCGGGTGAATATCGGCTCCGGCCAGGACGCCGCGGCCAGCGGCCACGGCACCGGAACTGACCACCAGAAGTCTTCTGGGCCCCTTTCCGCTCCTCACGACAGCCGCCATCTGGGCAGCCAGGGAGTCCAGCACATCCGCTCTGAGGCCGTCCGGCCCAGTCAGAACCGCGCTGCCCATCTTGACCACAAGACATCTGGCCTCGGCCAGAGTCTTCTCTCTCTCGACTTGCCACTCAAGCATGTTCTCTCTCCACACTGCCGCTAGGCATGCCTGGCAGACGAAAATGCCGGAGCGCTCACGGACGCCCCGGCACACTGTTTCCGGTGCGGTCTATCTGTCCTCGTAGACCCAGATGAATTCGGGGCCGTCGCCGTCATCATCGCCGCCGTCCCCATCATCGCGTCCCCGAGGCTCATCCGGCTCGACTGCTGCTTCAGTCCCGCTCTCCACAGGACGCAGACGAATCAGCGGAGCGTGCCGATCAACTTCATCCTGCATGCGCCACAGCTCCGTCAGCAGTTCCTCCAGTCCCTGGCTCTCCAGAGCCGAGATGAAGAAGATTCTGAGGCCGTCGGCCTTCGCCCTGGCCTTCAGCTCCTCCAGACGCTCGGGTGACGCCAGGTCAATCTTGTTGATGACCCTTATCTGCGGGTGGGAGGCGAGTTCCTCGTCAAAGGAGCGCAGCTCCTCATCGATGAGTTCGAAGCCGGCCCACGGATTGTCTCCGTCCGTGTCCTCCACACTGAGGATGTGCAGGAGGTAGCGGGTGCGCTCCACGTGCTTCAGAAAGCGCATGCCCAGTCCCTGTCCCTGGCTCGCTCCTTCGATAAGGCCGGGTATGTCCGCAATGACAAGCCTCCTGCCCGGATCGTATTCATCGATAAGCACGCCCAGATTCGGCACAAGGGTGGTGAAGGGGTAGGCCGCGATCTTCGGTCTGGCCGCGGAGACCTTGGAAAGGAAGGTGGACTTTCCTGCATTGGGCAGTCCCAGCAGACCCACATCGGCCAGAATCTTGAGCTCCAGACGCAGCGTTTTCTCTTCGCCGGGCTTGCCCGGCTGGGCAAACATCGGAGCGCGCGTGGTGGAGGACTTGAAATGAATGTTGCCCTTGCCGCCAAGGCCGCCCTGGGCAATCACGACCTCCTGATCGGGCTCGGCAAGGTCGGTGAGCAGTTTCTCGCCGTCCTTGTCTTCCAGAAAGACCAGTGTGCCCACAGGGAGGTGAAGCACAAGATCTTCTCCCTTGCGGCCGTACATCTGCCGCCCCATGCCGTGCTGGCCGTTCTGGGCGGCGTAATGCCGCTTCAGGCGGAAGTCGTAAAGCGTGAGCAGGCGGGCATCGGCGCGCAGAATGACAGACCCGCCATCTCCGCCGTCTCCGCCGTCCGGACCGCCTTTGGGAATAAACTTCTCCCGTCTAAAGTGCACGCTGCCATTGCCGCCATCGCCGGCCTTGACGCTGATGCGCGCTTCATCCACAAACCGCATAGTGAACCTCTAACAGTGAATCCTGACTGTGCAATGCAGACACCAAAAGGGAAGGAACCCGGACAGGCCCCTTCCCTTTGAAAATTTTCGGAACGTGCTTTACTCGGCGGCGGCAGCGGCCTCGTCGACGTGCACACGGGTAAGCGTACGACGCTTGCGCTGATAGTGCTCGAAACGAACCGTACCGGGCTTGGTGGCGAACAGGGTGAAGTCCCTGCCCATGCCAACGCCTTCACCGGGGTAAATGCGGGTGCCGACCTGACGAACAATGATATTGCCCGGAACGACGCTCTGTCCGCCAAAAACCTTGACGCCGCGACGCTGTCCAGCGCTATCACGACCGTTGCGGGACGAGCCGCCTGCTTTCTTATGAGCCATGATATTCTCCCAAAGCAGAATCTAAACTAGCTGAATGTTATTCAGCGGAAGCAGCGCCTGTATTGATGCTCTTGATCTTCAGCGTGGTGTAATCCTGGCGATGTCCACGCAGCTTGCGGGAATCGTTACGACGCCAACGCTTGAACACAAGCACCTTGGGGGCGCGGATCTGCGCAACTACTTCAGCGGTCACGGATGCATTTTCCACGCAGGGAGCGCCGATCTTCAGATCGCCGCCGCCCACCATGAGCACTTCGTCAAGAGTCACTTCCGTGCCGGCCTCAGCTGCGAGTTTCTCAACTCGAATCTGGGAGCCTTCTTCGATGCAGTACTGCTTGCCGCCGGTTTTGATGATTGCGTACATTGTGTTGGGTACCTCCAAAAAGGGAATGCTTTCTTTGCCTGAGAAACAGAACATTGTCAAGTCTCGCGTGACATTTTCCGCTGGTCAGGTGCCGTCGGGTGCACGCCCCTTTGCCGGCGCGAAATTTGCGGACAGTCCTTTACTGTAATTTCGAGCCGATCACAAGGGATTTATCCCGCAAATCGGCCACAGGGCCAAATTTTGTCCCCTGTCAGAACCGGAGGGGCGTTCGGAGACCATGCCGGCCGGTCATTTTCGTCTGCGCTTGACCCTCCACTGCTCTGCGGCTAGAAAACCCGCATGCTGCCGGCCCGAAGGGGAATGGCCATGGACGACTCATTCCTGCCGGACGGACGAAGGCCCACTGTTCACGATATTTTTCAAGGACATTCCATCTCGTGGAACTCACTCTCGACATCAGCGCCCTCAGCAGTGACGGAAGGGGCATTGCCCGCCGGCCCGGCCAGAAAACTTTCTTTGTCTCCGGGGCTCTGCCCGGAGAGAAGGTCAGCGCACGCCCTGCGGCCGAGCACAAGACATTCTGCGAAGCCGAGACCGTTCGCATTCTTGCCTCCGCTCCCCATGCCGTCGACCCGCCCTGTCCCCACGCCGGCGAATGCGGCGGATGCCCGCTCATGCGCATGGACTATGCCGAACAGCTTGTCTGGAAGCGGCGTTTCGTGACAGACGCCGTCACAAGAATCGCCGGTCTGTCCGATGCTCCCATCGGCCCCATACGGCCGTCACCGGCAGTCACCGCGTGCCGCAACCGTGTGGAGCTGGCTTTCGGCCTCGACGGGGAGGGCAGGGTGTGCCTCGGCATGCGGCGCCGGGGAAGCCATGCCGTGATTTCCACGCCCCAGTGCGCGATGATGCCGGAAAAGGCCCGCGCCGCGGTGGCCAGACTTGAGCAGCTTGCCCGCGAAAGCAGACTGACAGTCTATGACGGATTCCGGAACGAGCGCGGACCTAGGCGGGGCGGAGGTCCGGCGCGGCCGAAAACCGGTTTCGGCTTCCTGCGCTTCTGCCAGATCCGCTCCGGGCGTATTCCGGACGACGCAAGCCTCGCCTCCGCCTCCAGCATTCCGGCGGCAGAAGGACTGTGGGTGGTGCTTCTGACCAGTCCTGGCTCGACCCGCGAGCGGGAGCGCGTCCGCGCCCTGGCTTCGGAACTTCTGCTTGACTGCCCCGAGGTGCATGCCGTCATCCACGAGGAGCGCAGAACCGCGGACATGCTTGTGCGGGGCGAGAAGCGGCTCTTTGCCATGGGCCGCCCGGAGTACGGGCTTGACCCGTCGCTGATCGTCATGCCCCTGAACGGCATGGGCTACCTTGTCGATGCAGCCGATTTCTTTCAGGTCAACACGGCTGCCGCCGATGTCCTCTGCCGCACGGCCATGGAAAAGCTGGAGACCGAAGACCTCATCGATCTGTACTGCGGAGCGGGGGCGCCGGGACTTTCCATCGCCTCGAGGTCAGTTCTTGGTGTTGAATACTCCCGCTCGGCAGTGGCCGCCGCGCTCCGCAACGCCCGGCGCTTCGGAACAGATGGCAGATACGAGGCCGGCGATGCGGCAAAAGTTCTGTCGAGTCCCGCATTCAGGACATCGGACACGGAAGTTGTCCTCTGCGATCCGCCCAGGGCCGGCATGACCCGGCCCGTCATCGACTACATTCGGGACAGAAAGCCGGCCCGCATGCTGTACATTTCCTGCAATCCGGCCACTTTGGCCAGGGACCTCGGCGCTCTCGCGGACTGCTGCACACCGACGGACATAACACCGGTCGACCTTTTCCCGCATACACCGCATGTGGAAACAGTCGTGCTCCTGTCGGCCGTGCGCAAATGACAGGCATGCGCCGGAACAACGACGCCGGACAATCGGCATTGCCGAGTAAAATCCTGTGTTTTTCGGGACAAGATATCGCTGAGAAGCACGATGAAACTCCGCATTATTTCACGCAAAAACAGGCTGTTTGCCGAATGTGCGTATTCCGCGGCGCTCTCCGCTTCATCGGAACAGGTATTTCTTCATTTTTTAACCCCCTGTTTTTACAGCATTACTCATATTTCCTTCCACCAAAGCCGCTTGTGCATATTGACGCAAGCTCTTTTTCCGGATAATTAACGGGTCTAAGTTTTACACTTTCACCACCGTAAAGCTGCCACTTGCGAGGTTTTCCATGTCCTTTTTTGACTTTCTCAAAGTT
>JAUNSE010000153.1:4020-5444 GCA_030539415.1 Desulfovibrionaceae bacterium | reverse complement strand
TTGCCGGCAGAGGTCTCGCCGGCAGAGGCACCCGTGTCCGACCCGCTGTCCGTCCCGCCGGCCGGGCTTTCATCCGCCTGGCTGCCGGATCCGCCCGGGGCATTCTCCCCGGACTCGCCGCGGGGCAGAGGGGCTTCGGCGGAGACGGACAGGGCCTCGGCCGGACCTTCCGCAGGGGCGGAGGCGTCGCGCGAGACGGCGGCGCATGAGGCGGCAGAGGAAGAAGAGTCGTCGGCTCCGGCCTTCACGGCGGCTTCCGGCAGGGGCGCGGGCCCGGCTTCGCTGCGCAGGGGGGCCTGTCCGGCATCATTGTCCGCAAAGGCCTCTGTCTGCAGCGCGACGGCGCGGCGGGGGGCGTCCTCGCGGCCGCTCAGGGCCGCGGCCGGATCATCAGGCCCGGAAACGTCCGCGGTCCGGCCGGCTTCGGAGAGCGGCGCGCCGGTCCCGGGCAGGTCGCAGCTCCCGGGCCTGTCTTTTCTCTTGAACAGATGCATCCTGTCGGACAGCTTCGGTCTGTCGGGCAGATCCGGCAGATCCGGAAGGTCCGGCATCTCCGGGAGATCCGGTTGCTCCGGCAGACGGGATGAAGAATTTGGCACCGCGCAATCCTGTATTTCTGGGGAGATCCTCTCCCGGATCGGGGCAGGCGGAAGGGGGAAAACCGGGGTCTCCGCCGCGAAATAGGCACGCAGTATAGGCAAGATCCCCATCACAGGCAACTGCGCGGCCCGGCGCTTCGCGCTGTCAGGAATTCGCGGTAATGACAGGGGCGCAAGCGTGCAGAGCGCGGCTGCAGGGCGGCAAAGCGCGTCGGGGCGGATCCCTGCTGCGGGCCGCGGCGGCCGCGTGCCGGGCACGGGTCTTGCCGGAACAGGCTTTTTGGTGCAGAGTGCCGCAGATTCATTGTCCGGAACGGCTTTTTTGCAGTGCCGGCCTGTCCGCGGGGCCGGCAGGGCCCTTTTTCACCGCCCTGTCCTGTCCGGCGGAAGAGCAGCGTGGAGCAGATATGAGCAGCAAGCACAAGAACCGCGACCTCCGCCCCTGTCTGGTGGTGGCCGACGAGGACGGAAACATCTACGACGAGCCGGACCTGCTGATGGTCGTGCGCAGGGGGGATCAGTGGGGCACGCCCAGGCCCGACGAGCTGACGCCGCTGCCCAGGGAGAGCGAGCTCTTCCTGCTGCCCGGGCGCAGGGCCGTGGGCCTGGATCCCGAGACCGGGGAGACCATGGAGCACGAGGGCCTGGCCGTGGCCGCCTTCGCTGCCCCGGGCTACACCCTGTCCGCGCATCCCGCCTACGAGAGCTCTCCGGACGCGGCCATGCTGCCGCTCTTCGCCTACGGCGCCGTCGGCTTTGCCGCCGACCGCGGCTGGGTCTGCGCGCGCCGGGTGGGCGAGGATCCCCGCCCGCAGTTCCGCAATG
>JAUNSE010000153.1:0-4010 GCA_030539415.1 Desulfovibrionaceae bacterium | reverse complement strand
CGGCCGGCCGCATAGAGAAGAATGTGCGCCGCCTGCTCGCCGAATACCCGAAGAACAGGCTGGTGGGCCACATCCTGAACGACTGCGTGCTCCGCTACGACTGCCCGGCCGCGAGAAACTTCGCCCTGGGCCGCTACGAGGCGCCGCTGCCGAGCTCGAGAACCTGCAACGCCCGCTGCGTGGGCTGCATCTCTGAGCAGGAGAAGGACTCTCCCATCGCCGTGACGCCGCAGTGCCGGCTGACCTTCACGCCCACGCCGGAGGAGATCTGCGAGGTCATGCGCATCCATGCCGCCCGCGAGCTGAAGGTGCCCGTCTTCTCCTTCGGGCAGGGCTGCGAGGGCGATCCGCTCATGAATCCCGACCTTCTGTGCGCGGCCACGCGCATGTTCCGCGAGCAGGGCGGCCGC
The DNA here is from genome assembly GCA_030539415.1 of Desulfovibrionaceae bacterium. Lineage (GTDB taxonomy): Bacteria > Desulfobacterota > Desulfovibrionia > Desulfovibrionales > Desulfovibrionaceae > Desulfovibrio. The sequence goes on along the minus strand of JAUNSE010000153.1, from coordinate 3,600 downwards.
GGCACGGTCAACTGCAATTCCAACTCCTCCCGGCCCGAGGCCGTGGCCGCGCTGGCCGAAGCCGGCCTCACGAGCCTCAGGGTGAGCCTCAACAGCGCGAGGGAGGACGTGTACACGCGCTACTACCGTCCCCACGGCTACAGCTTCGCCGACGTGTGCGAGTCCATAGCCACCGCCCGCAGGCACGGCATCTTCGTCTCCCTGAACCTGCTCTTCTTCCCCGGCGTGACCGACACCGAGCCCGAGCTTGCCGCGCTCTCGCGCCTCGTGGGGGAGAACGGCGTGAGCATGATACAGTGGCGCAATCTCAACATCGACCCCGAGTACTATCTCGAGCTGCTCGAGGGCATAGACAGCGGCCCCTCCATGGGCCTGCGCGCCTTCATGAAGCGCCTGCGCAGGGCCTGTCCCTGGCTGCGCTACGGCTATTTCAACCCCTATGTGGGCGACAGGGCGGATCTTGCGGCGCCCATGCCGGGCGAATGGCATCTGCCGGATCCGGAGGAGGACCTGGCGCAGGGCCTGCCCGACGGCGAAGCGGATGCCGCGGACGCGGACTGAAGCGGCGCGTGAGTTCCGCGCGCCATGTCCCGGCGGCAGTCCGGGCGGCTTTCCCCGCGCCGGCCGGCCTTGCAGAACAGGGCCGGCGGCGGGCCCCGAAAACCCTCCCTTCAGCAACAATAAAATATGACGCATCTGTTCCCGGAGTGAAAAATGCGCATTCTTGTCATAGGCGGAGCCGGCTACATCGGCTCGCACAATGTTCACGCCCTGATTGAACGCGGCGACGAGGTGGTGGTCCTCGACAATCTGGCCACCGGTCACAGGCAGGCGGTGCATCCCGCGGCCCGCTTCTACGAGGGCGACCTGCGCAGCGCGGCCGATCTCGACAAGGTTCTTGCCGAAAACAGGGTGGACGCGGTCATGCACTTTGCCGCCTTCTCCCTGGTCGGCGAAAGCGTGCAGAAGCCCCTCAAGTACTTCAACAACAATGTTGGCGGCATGATGTCCCTGCTCGAGGCCATGGAGAGGCACGGGGTGGACAGGCTGGTCTTCTCCTCCACGGCCGCGGTCTACGGCGAGCCGAAGACCGTGCCCATTGTCGAGGACGCCGAGAAGGATCCGACCAATCCCTACGGCGAGAGCAAGCTCATCATGGAGCGCATGATGCGCTGGGCCGGGCAGGCCTGCGGCATCCGCTCGGTGATCCTGCGCTACTTCAACGTGGGCGGCGCCCTCGAGGACGGCAGCATAGGCGAGGACCACAGGCCCGAGAGCCATCTCATCCCGCTGATTCTGCAGGTGCCCCTGGGCCGGCGCCCGCACATCTCCATCTTCGGTGACGACTATCCCACGCAGGACGGCACCTGCATCCGCGACTACCTGCACGTCATGGATCTCGCCGACGCCCATCTGCGCGCCCTGGACTATCTGGCGGCCGGAGGAGAGTCCACGGTCTGCAATCTCGGCAACGGCCAGGGCTTCTCGGTGCTGGAAATGGTGGAGGCCGCGCGGCGCGTGACCGGCCATCCCCTGCCGGCGAAGATCGAGGGCCGCAGGGCCGGCGACCCGGCCAGGCTCGTGGCTTCCTCGGACAGGGCGAAGGCCGTGCTCGGCTGGCAGCCGCATGCCGGCATAGAGGAAATCATCCGCACCGCGTGGACATGGCATCAGAAGCATCCCGCGGGCTTCGAGGACGGACAGGCCGCGAAGAGATAGCTTTTCCGGGCCCGGCGCAAGGTTCGCCCTGCTGCCGGGCCTTTTCGCGCCCGGCGTCGGAGGCGCGGAGCCGGCGCGCGCACGACGGCACGGGGCCGGGCTCTGTCCTGAAGGGGGAGGAAAGCCTCCCGCGCGCCGCGGAGGGACGGATCAGGACTGCCTGTGCTCCACAATGGGGGCGTTCAGATTGTAGCGCTGGGCCTTGCGCACGATGGTGGCCTGGCTCACCTTGAGGATGCGCGCCGCCTTGTAGGTGCTGCCGCCCTCCTGCAGGGCCTTGCGTATGGCCTCGCGCTCCACGGCCTCGACGGCTTCCCTGAGGCTTGCCGGAGCGGAGGGCAGGCCGCTCTGGGGCAGGACCTGCTGGATGTACTGCGGCAGATCCTCGACGGACAGCGTCTCCTTGTCGCAGGCGATGAGATAGTGCATGACCGAGCGCAGCTCGCGGATGTTGCCGGGCCAGTCGTAGGTCATCAGGGCCTTCCAGAGCAGGGCGTTCAGATGCGGGACGGGCCTGGAGGAGCCGGAATTGAGCAGGAAGTAGCGTACCAGGCCGGGAATGTCCGTGCGGCGCTCGCGCAGGGGCGGCAGCTCGATGACGATGACGCGCAGCCGGTAGTAGAGGTCCTCGCGGAAGCGCTTCTCGGCCACCAGCCTGTCCAGCTTCTTGTTGGTGGCGGCGATGAAGCGCACGTTCACCTGTATGCTCGCGCTGCCGCCCACGCGGCGGAAGGGCTCGCCGTCCAGGGCGTGGAGAAGCGTTGCCTGCGTCTGCAGGGGCAGCTCGGCCAGTTCGTCCAGAAAGAGCGTGCCGCTGTCGGCCAGTTCGAAAACGCCCTTGCGTCCGTGCTTCTGGGCGCCGGTGAAGGCGCCCGCGTCGTAGCCGAAGAGCTCGGACTCCACCAGACTCGGCGGAATGGCGCCGCAGTTGAGAGCCAGAAACTTGCTGTCCCGGCGCGCGCTCAGCTGATGGATGGCCTTGCCGACACTGGTCTTGCCTGTGCCAGTCTCGCCCAGAAGCAGCACGGGAGCGTCCGTGCGCGCGGCCATGGCGATGGCTCTGGCCAGCCGCTGCGCGGCCTGCGAGGTGCCGCTCCAGTAGCCGGACTCCACGCTCAGCTTGTTCTCGCTGACCATGTTCGAGCTCTGCACGCGCATCTCGTCCAGGCTCGCGTGGATCTCCTCCAGATCGGCCAGATTGCGTATGATGGCGATGACGCACTGCACCTCGCCGTTTTCGTCGAAGATGGGAGTGGAGGTGTTGAGGCAGTGCTGGCCGTTGGCGTAGTTGTCGAACATCGAGACGCGCTGCTTCTTTTCCAGCGCGTGCAGGGTGACGCAGGCGGAGAATTTCTTGATGCGCATGGCTTCCGCGACATGCCTGCCCACCACTTCTTCGGGGCGGATGTCGGCTATGCGCTCCATGGACTTGTTGACGGCCAGGGTGATGCCCCTGCTGTCTATGACCCAGATGCCGTCATAAATGGAGTCCAGCACGCGGTGCAGAATCGAATCGTTCATGCCGGCCCTGCTGAAAACGGAGACGGGCAGGCGGAGAACATCCAGAAAGCGGAAGGACTCTCCGCTTTGCGGGGCGCGGATGGTCATCCAGCGCAGGAGCAGGAGAAAGCCGTCCTTTTCCCGGCACAGGCGGGAGCCCGCATCGGCGGCGTCATGCAGCGGGGATTCCCCCGTCTCCTCGTCTCCGATGCGCAGATCGAGCAGCGAGGCGCCGAGTCTCGCCCCGGGAAACAGTTCGAGGAAATGCTCCGAGGCCTGAAGAAGCGTCCATCTGGCGCAGTCGCAGACGGCGAAGGCAGGCTGGAAGAGCATGGGAAATTCGGTCAAATGTGCTTCCTCCTGTTTTTGGGGACGGCAGTC
>JAUNSE010000152.1 GCA_030539415.1 Desulfovibrionaceae bacterium | reverse complement strand
CATCTGGAAGACGAAGTCCACGCCGTCTATGGTCAGCGTCTGTCCGGTGCGCTCTATCTCGTCGGTGGGCTGTATGAGGCAGGTGAAGCCGGTGGAGGTCGCCTTGCCGAGGCCCGCGCCCACATTGGTCATGGGGCCGGGGACAAGCTGGTTGCCGAACTGGTAGAGGGCCCGGCGCTTCATGGCGCTGCCCACGAAGATGTTCTCGCTGACGGACTCCTCCATGAACTTCTTCGGGACCACCATGCGCACCCGGCCGGAGCGGATTTCGGACGGGTCGACCACGCCGGCGATGCCGCCGAAATGGTCCGCGTGGCTGTGGGTGACCACGAAGCCCCGCACGGGCTTTCTCTCGAAATGCCTGAAGAAGAGCTCTATGGCGGCCTTCGCCGTCTCCACGCAGGTGAGCGCGTCGATGATGATGTAGCCCGTGTCCGAGCGGATGATGGTCATGTTGGAGATGTCGTAGCCGCGCACCTGCCAGATGCCGTCGCAGACCTCGAACAGGCCGGCTGTGGAGGTCAGCTGCTCGTGGCGCCAGAGGCTCGGGTTGACGCTGTCCGGACAGGGCGCCTCTGGGGTCAGGAAGGCGCAGTAGCTCGCCATGTCCCAGACCACCCGGCCCTCGGCGTTGCGCACCTGCAGGTCCCTGACCTCCTCGATGAGGCCCCTGCGGGAATCCCTGAAATCGTCCGAGCCGGCCAGGGGCTGTCCGGGCGTGAAGGCGCTGTTCTTCTGTCTGGTGATGTCGGTAACCTGTCTGGACATGAGCTTCCTCCTCGATCTGCCAATGTTCTGCCGGTGAGCGGCTGCTGAAAGGCTGCCCGGCCCGTGCCGGGGCGTGTCCTGCTCACAGGATCAATGCATGCCGCGTGCCACGGGTGCCATGCGGAAAAAAGCGCTGTCATGCCCAAAGATTGCGCCTTCTGCTTGCGTTTCCGGCGGCTTTCGGCTATCTCCAGAAAATGGACAAAGTCCAGAATCTGGACAAAATCCAGATCATGCACTGCCCGGCCGGCCCGGGCGCGCGCAGGACATCGGAGGACGGCATGGCAGAGAACAGCGTTCAGGACAGTCTTCCCCTGCTGAGGGGGCTTTTCGCCATCGAGGGACTGATCATCTCCCGCAAAAGCGCGGCCCAGCTCTGCCGGCTGTCCCGGGAGGACGCGGACGCGGCCCTGGATCGCCTGCTCGCGGACGGCGCGATACGGGAGAGCGGGGGCGCGGGCTTTGCCGGCACGGGGACCGGCGCCCTGCCCCGCGGGCTGAAGAGCCTGGACGCGAAGCTCGCCAGGGCGCTGGTTCTCTATCTTGAGGGCGGCAGACTTGCCGCCTGCGCCCTCCTGCACGAGGAAATGGCCGCCGCAAGCCGCGAGGGGCGCATCGCCGCCGTGGAGACCATGCTGGACATCTGCCTCGCGGCCCTCGGCTCCTGTGCGGACGAACGGGCCCCAGGCAGGGAGTTCTGCCGCGCCTATCTCGACATCTTCCGCAGGACCGCGGACACCTCCATCCGCGTGCACCGCAGCTTCGAGCGGGTGACGGGCCTCATGCCGGCGGCAAAGGCCTGCGCCGCCCGGCTCGGGGACATACGCAGCGAGCTTCTGCTGAACCTCTCCGAAGGCATACTGCTGAGCTTCTCGCCCTCGCACAACACCGAATACTCCCACAGCCTTCTGACCGCCTCCCTGGACAGGATACGGGAGCTCGGCGACAGGGACATCCTCATCGAGACGGCGCCCGGCGTGGGCCTTCTGCAGTTCATGGAGGGATCGTTTTCCGAGGCCCTGGCCTCCCTCGAAGCCGCCGCCGGCGCCCTGCCCGCGAGCGTCTCCTGCCTGGACGGGGGCGGCACCAGGGCCATGGCCGTGGCCGCCGGCCAGACAGGCCAGCCGGGCAGAGCCTGCGGCTGCCTCATCGAAGCCCTGCACGAGGCGGAGCTCGCGGGCAATGTCTGGCAGGAGAAATGGTCCCTGGCGCAGCTGGCCGACACCCTTGTCTGCCTCGGACGGCGCGACGAGGGCCTTGCCCTGCTGAACGGCCTGCTTGAGCGCATCGATCCGGAGAGCGAGACCTTTCTCTGGTTCTGGGCCATGCGCGCCCTGGCCCACTGCCAGTACGAGAACGGCGGCATAGAGGAGTCCCGCGGCACCTTCGCGCGGGCCATTGCCTATACCCGGGCCTGGTTCAGGGAGCCCTTCTACTTCAGCAGCTGGCTTCTGGACATGCTGCACAGCTACAGCCAGGCCGGCTTCCCCTCCATCCCCGGCTGCGCCTTCGAGGACGAGCTCAGGCGCTGCGCACACTCCCCCAACCGGCATCTTGCCGGCTGCGCCGCGCGCATCGCGGCCGAGGAGCATATCGCGAAGGGAGAGTTCCGCGCGGCCAGGCGCGGCCTTGTCCGCGCCCTCCGCTCGGCCCGCAGGACCGGCGCAGTGCTGGAGGTGGCCAAGTGCTGCGACCTGCTGGCCCTCTGCCAGAGCGAACGTCAGACGCGCAGACGGGCCTTTTTCGAGGACATTGCCGAAGGCATCTATCTGCGCCACACAGACTACGCCCGCGCCCTGCGGGACGACGGGACCGGCAGTCCCGAAGGGGGCGGCGGGAGCACCGGCCGGACCGTCAGGCGCTTTGACGGCACGAAGGTCTCGGTCGCGACGTTCAGGGAGACGCTCAGAAGCCTTCCCCCGGTCTACGAGACCGGGGCGGCCCTCTCCCGGCTGCTGACCGCCTTCACCGACTGCTTCGAAATCGAGCGCGCCGTCCTTGTCTCGGACGGAGAGTCCTTTGCGCCCGTCCGGCGCCATGTCTCCGCCGCCGAGCTCGGGCGCGGGCATTTCGGGGAGCTTCTCGCCGCGGGCCTGCGGGAAATCGATGCCGGCCGGCGCCTGCCCTGGCATCAGGAAGGCGGCGCCCGCTTCGTGCCGGTCCCGCTTGCCGCAGGCTCCCGCCCTGCCCTGCTCGTCTTCGAGTCCGTGTACTTTCACGAACTGGCCGACTGCTTCGGGGCAGAGGAATTCGCGGAAATCGGCCGCATCCTGGGGGACGCGGTCGACGGCATCCTGCGCCTGGCCGAAGGCATCCGCACGGCCCTCTCCGAAATGGCGCCTCCGGCTCCCCTGCCGGACAGCCGGACCGGCGCGGCCGACGCGGACGGCTCCGTCCAGGGCCGGGAATGGAGCCGCATCCTGCGCCTGGCCGAAAAGGCGGCCCCGACCGACGCCGCCATTCTCATTCTGGGCGAGACAGGCGTCGGCAAGGAGGTGCTGGCCAGAAAGCTGCACGAGTTGAGCGGCCGAAAGGGCCACTTTGTCGCGGTCCATCCGGCGAGCATCTCGAGCCAGCTGGTGGAGAGCGAGCTCTTCGGCCACGAGAAGGGGGCCTTCACCGGCGCCGTGAAGCAGAAGCAGGGCCTGGTGGAGCTGGCCGACGAAGGCACGCTCTTCATCGACGAGGTCGGGGACGTGCCCATGGAGGCGCAGGTCAGGCTGCTGCGCGTGCTGCAGGAAAAGACCTTCATGCGCATCGGCGGCATCCGCGAAATCACCTCCCGCTTCAGGCTCGTCTGCGCCACCAACCGCGACCTGCTCCACATGGTGGACGAAGGGACCTTCCGCCGGGACTTCTACTACCGCATCTCCACCATTCCCTTCACCATTCCGCCGCTGCGCGAGCGAAAGGACGAGATTCCCGCCCTTGTGCGCCGCTATCACGAGCTCTTCTGCCGCCAGTACGGCAAGACCCTTCCGCCGCCGGACGCGCGCGAGATCGAGGCGCTGACCAGGTACGCCTGGCCCGGCAACATCCGCGAGCTGCGCAGCCGCGTCGAGAGCGCGGTCATCCTGCACGAGGGGCATCTGCTGGCCGGCCTCGAGGCCGAACCGTCCCGCGCGGCCGCCCCTGCCCGCCCGTCTGCCGTGCCGGACCTTGCGGAGAGCCTGTACGAGGGGCTGCCCTCCATGGAGGAGCTGCAGAAGACCTACATCAGAAGGGTGCTGCGGCTGACCAGGGGAAAGATAGACGGCGAGGGCGGCGCCCTGGCCATACTGAAGATGAAGCGCTCGACCCTGTACGCGAAGATCCGCGCCTGGGGGCTCGACGCGAACACGCAGCTGTACGGAAGCGTGACCGGGGAGTCCGGCACCCCGCGCCGGGAGACTTTCCGGGACATGGCGGAGAGCCCCGTCCGCGGCCCGCGGGGCGGCGCTTCTTGACAAGAGGGCGGGCTTTTGCAAAGTAGCAGAAAATCAGTGCCAACCGGTCCGTCCGCGCCTTTTCATGCATACAGCATTCTGGTCCCCCATGTCCGTGAAACCACTGCACCTCATTCTTTGCGCCGTTCTGTCGGCCCTCATGCTCGCGGCTGCCCAGAGCAGTCACGCGGGGGTGGCCCTTGACCTGCGCTACGGCCTGCCCAGAGATTTTGAAGAAAATGTGAGCCAGCTCGCCATGGAGGACCCCGTCATTCTGCATGACGCGAGCATCCCGCTGGAAGAGATGGCCGGCGTCTGGGCCAGAGCCTTCGCGAAGCTCGGCTACGACTACGACGCGACCGTCTGGCAGGCCGTGCAGAAGGCCGACTCCGCCGAATGCGAGCGCCTGCGCGCAAGCGGGGGCCTGGCCTACATCGTGCCCGTGATCAGCGGTCTCAAGGCCGGCAGATGGTCCTACATGGTGGACAGCGGCTGGATCTCCCACAGAACCGCCGGCGCGGTCCTGAGCTTCGCCCTGGCCTGCGATCTGGTGACCAGGGGCGAGGAGATCGCGCCGAAGCAGGAGCTGCCCGAGGAGAGCGCCCCTGCCGAAACCCCTGTCCGGGCGCAGACTTCCGGCACGCGCAAGATCTGCGGCACGGTGACGCGGCTTTCGGCCACGACCTCCGCCGCCGCGGGCCCGGCCCAGGCCGGGGAGACGGCCCACATCTGGCTCGCCGACGACGACGCTGATCTGGGCGAGTACATCTTCAGCGGCAGCGCCCCCTCCTGCACCAGGCTCGCCGTGGAAGGCCAGCCCATCTGCGTGGTGGTGGAGGCCGGCGAGGACGAGGAGCCGGCCACCTGGGCGGAGCCCGGCCCGACGGACGAGGACGAGGCCGCCCAGGCGGACGGAGAGCCGGAAATTGTCGCGGCCGGTCCGGCCGAAGAGGAAGAGCCCGCTGCCGCCGACGGTCAGGACGAAGCCGGACAGAATGCAGCCGGCCAGGAAGAGAGCGCCCGGGAGGCCGCGCCGAACGAGGCGGAGCATGCCGCCGCTCCCGAGCCGGCCAGACCCGCGCGCCGCGTGCTGTCCTGCACCGAGTCCTTCTAGAAGAACGCCCCGGAAAGAGAACCTGGGCAGCGCCTGCCGCGCAGCCGGGACACGGGATCTGTCCCCCGAACTCGTTTCAGGGGGACTGGCCATGCACCCTTCCTGGCTGCCGGGCAGAAGGCCGAACCGCCCGTCTCTCCCGGACAGGCCGTACGGATGCGGCAAAGAAACCTGCCCCGCGGCCCGGCCTTACGGAAAGCCAGGCCTTCGGACAGGCGCCCCCT
>JAUNSE010000151.1 GCA_030539415.1 Desulfovibrionaceae bacterium | reverse complement strand
TCGTACTTGAGCGGGGCAAGAGAGATGTCGAGTTCGCAGCCGCCGGTGTCCTCGGCCATTTCGCCGACCGAGGAGGAGAGGCCGCCGGCACCGTTGTCGGTAATGGCATGGTACAGGCCCATGTCCCTCGCGCGCATGATGAAGTCGTACATCTTGCGCTGGGTGATGGGGTCTCCGATCTGCACGGCCGTTGCCGGCGAGTTCTCGTTGAGCTCTTCGGAGGAGAAGGTGGCTCCGTGAATGCCGTCCTTGCCGATGCGGCCGCCCACCATCACGATGCGGTCGCCGACCTGGGCCTTCTTGTACCAGCCGGGCTGGCCGTTCGCGAGCTCTCTGGGCAGCATGCCCACGGTGCCGCAGTAGACCAGGGGCTTGCCCAGATAGCGCTCGTCAAAATAGATGGAGCCGTTGACAGTCGGGATGCCGGACTTGTTGCCGCCGTGCTCGACGCCGCAGCGCACACCCTCGAAGACGCGGCGGGGATGCAGCAGTCTCGGGGGGAGCTCTCCCTCGAAGAACGGCGAGGCGAAGCAGAAGACATCGGTGTTGCAGAGCAGATTGGCGCCCATGCCGGTGCCCATGGGATCGCGGTTCACGCCCACAATGCCCGTGAGGGCGCCGCCGTAGGGATCGAGGGCGGAGGGGCTGTTGTGCGTTTCGACCTTGATGCAGACGTCCCAGTCTTGGTTGAAGGCAATGACGCCGGCATTGTCGCTGAACACGGAGCGGCAGAAGTCGTCCTTGCCCAGCTGGCCGCGGATGTGGGCGGTGGTGTCGCGGATGCAGGTCTTGTAGAGATTGTTGAGATTCTCGGTCCTGCCGGTCTCGGTGTTGACGTAGTGGACCTTCGAGGCGAAGATCTTGTGCTTGCAGTGTTCGGACCAGGTCTGGGCCATGACCTCCATCTCGAGGTCGGTGGGATTGGAAGGCAGATTGAGTTCGGCTCTGCGGGCGGCTCTGGCCGGGTCCGCGAAATGGTCCCTGATGGCCTTCATCTCCTCGAGGTTGAGGGCCCAGGTGTTCTCGCGGCTTTTGGCCATGAGGGTGGCGTCATCCATCGCGGAGAGGGCGACCACATCCACCTCGCTGTTGGCGGCGCCGGTGACCCTGGCCGCCTGCGGCTCGAAGCCGGGCGCCTCGCTCCATTCGGCTGCGCTCTTCACGCGGTAGCGCTGGATCAGGCCGTTGCAGAGCAGATCCTCGGTGAGGCGCTTCACCTCGTCGAGAGACAGCTGCTTCTCCCCGGTCACGAACTGGTACTGCACGGCCGTGTAGACGCGGATGTCCTCGCGGCTGCGTCCGAGCACGATGGCGGCCGTGTCCCTGGCCGTTCTGGCCTCGTTGTCCGTGACGCCGGGACGGAAGCCCACTTCCACAAACCAGGAGGGCCTGGGCTCGCGCACGGGCAGCGGTGTGACGGAGGCCTGCTGGAGAATGGGATCGTGCCAGATGCCCTCGTCAACAAGGCGGCGCACTTCGTCGGCTTCAAGACCGTCGACGGTGAAGATTTTCAGCTGCCAGACCGCGTCCACATGGATGCCCAGCGAACTTTTCAGGGCTCTGGCCGTGGCGCGGCCGTGTATGTCGTCGAGATCCGGCCTGGGGCCGATTTCAATGCGATAGAGCATGGATGACTCCTGATACTGTAGTGCCTGCCGGCCATGGGAGGAAGGCGTGTCCGGCAGGGCAGAGCGATTACTTCTTGCGGTCCCTGACGTATGTCAGGATTTCCTGGAGGATGTCCCGCTCGGAATTGTCGGGCAGGGCGCTCAGACTGTGTCTGGCTGTGTCGAGATAGCCGTCTGCCATGCCCCTCACGGTCTTGTCAAAGCCAAGCCCGCGGATGGCGCTGCAGATGGCGGAAACTTCTTCTTCGCTGAAGGCGCCGCCGGCAAACTTGCGGTTGAAGGCCGTCTGCTCGTCCGGAGAAAGACTGTTCCTGTAGAGCAGGAGCGGCGGAGTCAGCTTGCCTTCCCTGAGGTCGCCGCCGGTGGGCTTGCCTATGGTTTCGGCATCGGCCACATCCAGAGCGTCGTCCACCATCTGGAAAGCCATGCCCATGCTTTCGCCGTAGACGGCGATCGCTTCCACCTGCGCGTCGTCCGCTCCGGCATAGATGGCCCCCATTTCGCAGGCGGCCCGGATGAGGCGCGCCGTCTTGCCGCGGATGATGGCCGTGTACTCGTCGGCCGCGAGGTTCGGGTTGCGCAGGGCGTTGAGCTCCAGAATCTCGCCCGCCGTGGTCTCGGCCGTGGCCTTGGCAAAGACATGGCAGAGCCTGGTGCTGCCGTATTCGGCCACGCAGGCATTGGCCGTGGACAGAAGGGCGTCGCCGGCCAGAATGGCGGTGGTGTTGTCAAACACCTTGTGGCAGGCGGGCATGCCGCGTCTGGTGTCGGCATTGTCTATGACATCGTCGTGCATCAGCGTGGCGGCATGCAGCATTTCCAGCGTGCACGCCAGACGGTGCAGGCCACCCCTGTCCGAACCGTCCTTCGCGCCGAACAGGCGCGCGCAAAGAATGGTGAGCAGCGGGCGCAGACGCTTGCCGCCGGCCCTGACCGTATGCATGGCCGCCGGACGGGAAGGGGCGGGGAGCTCCTGGATCAGGGTGTCGAGCGCACGGTTGATGGCCGGAAGTTCCAGGGCCATGCGGGCTTTCAGAAGAAGTGAGGCCATTGGATACCTTGAGTGTGAACTTTGCTTGGTGCGGCCTGCCGCCGGGCGGCAGGCCATGAGGCGCGCGGTCTAGAGCCGGCGGTAGTCGATGCCGGCAGCAAGCATCTTCTGCTTGTCGAAGAAGCCCTTGATGTCGAAGACAAAAGCCTGTGCCGGGTCGCGGAAGAGCGCCTTGAGAGCTTCCGGATCCAGGGACGCATAGGCCCTGTGCGGGACGGCAAGGATCAGGGCATCGAGGTCGCGCAGCTCCTCGAGAGGGACAAGGTCCTGGCCGTAGTGCCTTTTGGCCTCGGCGGGATAGGCTTCGGCATCGGTGACCAGCACCTCGAGACCGAACTCCCTGAGCTCGGCGATAATGTCCACCACGCGCGTGTTGCGCAGATCGGGCACGTTTTCCTTGAAGGTGAAGCCGAGCACGCCCACGCGCGCGCCGCGCACCACGCAGCCGCGGCTGATCATGCCCTTGACCACGCGCTGGGCGGCAAGCCTGCCCATGTTGTCGTTGATGCGGCGGCCGGACAGAATGACATCCGGATGATAGCCCAGCTCCTCGGCCTTGAAAGTCAGGTAGTAGGGGTCCACGCCGATGCAGTGGCCGCCCACCAGGCCGGGACGGAAGGGCAGGAAGTTCCATTTGGTGCCGGCGGCCTCAAGCACTTCCAGCGTGTCGATGCCCATCAGATGGAAGATGATAGACAGCTCGTTCATGAGGGCGATGTTGAGATCGCGCTGGGTGTTCTCGATGACCTTGGCAGCCTCGGCGACCTTGATGCAGCTCGCCCTGTGTATGCCGGCGGCAACAACGCTTCCGTAGACTTTGACCAGAAGGTCCGCGGTGGCCTCGTCCGAGCCGGAGACAATTTTGGTGATGGTCTCGAGGGTGTGGACCTTGTCGCCGGGATTGATGCGTTCGGGCGAGTAGCCCACGGTGAAGTCGCTGCCGAAGGTCAGACCGCTCTTCTCCTCGAGAATGGGGACGCAGATTTCCTCGGTCAGGCCGGGATAGACCGTTGACTCGAAGCAGATCACCGCGCCCCTGCCCATGTGGCTGCCCACGAGCTCGGAGGCGGAGACGACGGGAGTCAGGTCGGGCGACCTGTGGTCGTCGATGGGCGTGGGCACGGCCACGATGATGACGCCCGCCTTTGCCAGCTCGGCGGGATCGGTGGTGTAGCTGATGCTGGCGCCGGCGAGCTTTTCGTCGGTCACCTCGTTGGTATGGTCATGGCCGCCCTTGAGTTCCTCGATGCGAGCGGCGGAGATGTCGAAGCCGATGACGTCGAAATGCCTGGCAAAGGCCACGGCCAGGGGAAGCCCCACATAACCCAGGCCGACAACGGCCAGAGGAACGCGGTGTTCGGAAAGTTCTTCAAAATTGATCATTTATCGTCATCCTATCTTGTCTTTACAAGGGCGGTGGGAGATGTCACAAAGGACGAATGGAAAATTTCGATCTGAATCTGTTTGTCAGGGCGCTCGGTCTGGCCATGGCCATCGAGGGGGCGCTGTGGGCCGGATTTCCCGACCGCATGCGCGAGGCGGCCTTCAGCATTTCGCAGATGCCCGGCTCCGGAGTTCGCGTCGCGGGCCTCGTGTTCATGCTGGCCGGGGTCGGCGTCTGCGCCCTGGTCTCCTGACGCGGAGGCCGCACACGCCTAGGCCTTCTTCTCGCCCACATGCAGGCAGACAATGCCGCTTGTGAGCTTGCGGTACTTCACCCTGGCGAAGCCGGCGGCCTCCATTTCCCTGGCGAGCTCTCTGGCGCTCGGGAACTCGCAGATGGTTCTGGCCAGATAGCCGTAGGCCGCGGAGTCGCGGGAGACGATGCGCCCGATGCGGGGCAGCAGCCGGGTGAGATACCAGTTGTACAGGCCGCCCCAGATGCGCTCCCGGCCGGAGCCGAATTCGAGGATGCACACCCGTCCGCCGGGGGCCGTGACGCGGTACATTTCGGCCAGAGCCTCGGGGCGCGGCAGAATGTTGCGTATGCCGAAGGCGATGGTGACGCTGTCGACGGAATTGTCGGGCAGGGGGATGTGCTTGCCGTCGCCGTTGACGGCCGTGATGCGGTGCTCCAGACGGCGGGCGAGCTTCTTTCTGCCCTGGGTCAGCATGGGCAGGCAGAAGTCCATGGCCAGCACCTGGCAGCCGGGATGGCGGCGGCGCAGGGCCAGGCTGACATCCATGGTGCCGGCGGCGAGATCCAGAAAGCGTCCGGTCGGCCCGGGAACGGCCGCCCTGGCCAGCACGCGGCGCCAGTAGCAGTCAATGCCCAGCGACAGGACATGGTTGAGCAGGTCGTAGAAGCGGGCGATGCGGCCGAACATGCCGGCCACTGCTCTGTCGTGCACGGCAACGGAGGGCTGGTGCAGATCCTGTTGGTTGTCCATCGGAAGAATACCTCGGAGCGCCTGAAGGTTACTGGCGGGAGGCCAGGTCGGGAGCCTCGAGAATGGTTCTGTAGACAACGCGGAAGATATTGGGGAAGACGTCCCCGATATTGCTCTGCGAGACGGTTCTGGTCTCGATGAGCTTGGCTGTCAGCTCCTTGGCGATCTGCAGTGCTTCCTTCTGATCCTTGTCCAGCATGAGCGGTCTCCCTGGGAAAAAGAAACCCGTCCTCGGGGAATGGCCGTGACCCACCATGAATCACAGCGGACGGGAAGAGAACGGGAACTGGTCACCCCCGCCCTCTTTTTACAAGATGTTTCGCCTGCGGCGAAGAAAATGAGACAAAAAGTTTACGAGACTATTAGGGCCTTGGCAAGCCTTGGAGCGGGGCGCAGCTCCGGCGTCCGCCGGCCTGTCCGCGCTGCCGCGGAAGCGGAGGCGGCTGCCCGGCCGCTAGAGCGTGTGGACACGAGTTGGATAGACTCGCGATCACACAAATTTTGCC
>JAUNSE010000150.1:1042-5577 GCA_030539415.1 Desulfovibrionaceae bacterium | reverse complement strand
AGAAACATCCTGCCCTTCAAGTCCTACCGCGAGGTGCCCCCGCTCGCCGCCGAGGCAGGCAGCCCCCTCACCAGTATCGTGGCCGTGGACAAGAACAGCTTCAGCTGGGCCATGGCCGAAATGCTGACCGGACGCATGAAGGGGCTCTCCTTCGATGCCGGCGACGACGTGCTGGCCAGGGCCAGGGCCGTCAAGACGCCCATGGAGCGGGAGCGCATGCGCGAATGCGGCCGCATTCACGCGCGCATCATGGACGAGCTTCTGCCCGCCCGCATGCGCCCGGGCATGAGCGAGGAGGAGATTGCCCGCATCTACGCCGAGGAGTGCCTGAGAAACGGCTCGGACTCCCTCTGCCGCATGAACGCGCACGGAGAGGAGATGTTCTACGGCTACGCCTCGTGCGCGGACAGCGGCCTCTATCCGACCGCCTACAACGGCCCGCTGGGCTGCCGCGGCCTGCACCCGGCCACTCCCTTCCTGGGATCGCGCGACATCGTCTGGCAGAAGGAGCAGCTCGTTTCCGTGGACATGGGCTGCCAGAAGGCCGGCTATCACACCGACCGCACGCAGTGCTACTGGTCCGGCCGGCGAGCGAGTCTGCCTGCCGCCCTGGACAGGGCCCACAAGGCCTGCGCGGAGATACTGATGCAGGCGCTGGACAGCCTGCGCCCCGGCGCCACGCCGGCCGGCCTCTGGAAGAACGCGCAGGAGACGGCCTCGCGCCTCGGCCTGCGCGAGGGCTTCATGGGGCTGGGCCCCGATCAGGTGCCCTTCCTGGGGCACGGCATAGGCCTTGCCCTGGACGAGTGGCCCGCCCTCGCCCGCGCCTTCAACGAGCCGCTCGAGGCAGGCATGGCCATCGCCCTGGAGCCCAAGATTTCCCTGCCCGGCCTCGGCATGACCGGCATCGAACACACCTATCTGGTGGGCGAGAACGGCCCCGAACCTCTGACCGGCACGCGGACGGACATCCTCTTTATTGAATAGAACAGGCCGCGAGCAGCGGCCTGACAGCGTTCTTTTCGGGCGGCCGGCAGCGGCCGCCCTTTCCGTTTCCGGAGGAGGACATCAAAAAGGCTCCCGGAGTGAAGGATCCGGGAGCCCGCGACAGTGCCAAGGGAAGGAGAGACCTTGATGGTCCGCCCCGCGCGCGCAAGGCGGGGCTGTCCGCTGTCGGAAAGTTAGATCATGGGATGCAGGGAGTTGCTGTAAATCCTCGCAATCATGGCCCTGTCGGCCTTGACGGGGGCCAGGGAGACCAGACCGCTCAGGGACGGGGTCTGCTCGACGAGGTCGCAGAGCATTTCCACGTCATCCTCGCTGAAGCCGAGGTCCTCGAGCTTCTCGGTCACGCCGAGACCGAAGATCCACTGCTGCACGGCCAGGGCGACCTTGTGGGCCTCGTCGGGCATGCCGGCCAGGCCGGGCACGATGGACTTGAGGATGTAGGCCATGACCTGGGCGCAGGAGGGATAGATTTCCTCGATGACGGCGGGCAGGAGCATGGCCAGGCCGAGACCGTGGCTCAGGGAGGGCTTCGCGCCGCTCAGGGGATGCTCGAGGGCGTGGGTCAGATGGAGCATGCCGTTGTCGAAGGACACGCCGGCCAGCATGGCGGCGTAGGCGAGTTCGCCGCGGGTGCCCAGCTCGTCGGGATGAGCCATGGCCCTGGGCAGGTTCCTGTACACGGTGGAGATGGCTTCCTCGGCCAGCATGATGGCGTAGGGATTGGTGCAGGTGGTGGTGGCCGCCTCGACGCAGTGGTTCACGGCATCGATGGAGACGTACAGGGTCTGATGCGGGGAGAGGCCGGTCATCAGGGCCGGGTCATCGATGGAATACGTGGGATAGATGCAGTCCAGAGCGATGGCGGGCTTGAACTTCAGCTTGGTCACGGTGGCCACGGCGAAGCGGTTCACTTCGGAGCCTGTGCCGTGGGTCAGGTTGATGGCAACGATCGGCACGGCCTTGTCGGGAGTCACGCGGCTGCAGAACACGTCCTCGCCGGTGTACTCGGGATTGGCCAGCAGCACGGCCGCGCCCTTGCCGCAGTCGATGGGGCTGCCGCCGCCGATGGTGATGACCGCGCCGGCATTGATGGCCTTGCCGCAGGCGGCGGCCTCGTCAACGGCATCGGTGGTCGGGTTCGGGGTCACCTTGTTGTACAGGGCGATCTCGATGCCGTGCTTTTCGGCAGCGGCGCTGACCTTGTCCCAGGCGCCCGTGAGCTTGTAGGAGTGGCCGCCGGTCACGCACAGGACGGCGTTGATGCCGCGGCCCTTGAGCACGGCGAGGATGTCGTCAATCTTGTCGATGGCGCCGGCGCCGAGATATGTGGTCACCTTGGTGCGGATTTCGCGGACGGTGGCAAAGCTGTTCTTTCTGTTGAGGAGCATGATGACTGACCTCTGTCATTTGTAATTTGCGTGGCCCTGCAAAGGTGGATGGACATTGTGTACCGAGCCACTTGGAAACACCCTGTTCGTTGAAAGCACGCTATGATTGAATGGGTGAACAGTCAAGAAGTTTTTGTGAAATATTTCTCAACAGACGGACAGAAACGTTCCCCAAGTCAGTCTAACTTAACTTGATTATTTCGTTTTTTTCTCAAAAAATTTTTGTGATTTTTTTCATCTGTCTTTCTAGCAAGCGGACATGAAGGATGCTGTTCCATGTTCGTCCTTTCACTATGTTGATTTTCCCTTCCTGCCCGATTCTCTCAGTTGCGGGACCGCTGACGGGGGACAGGAACGCCAGCCGCCCGCGGCGGGCGGTCCCCCGTCGCAGGCTGAGCGTGATTCGGGGCTCTTCACCCAGACCAAGGGACAGTAGCGCCCCGCCGAGCCTCATCGTAACATATTGATATTTCAATTAATCGAGTCATCCCCCGCCGGTTTTCCATTTTTTCCACCGCGAGTTCTGAAAAAATTTCGTCGTCTCCTCTTCACAGACTGCAAATCCGCACTATCTTTCTTGCATGAGAAGAGGAACAGCCCGAACAAGCAAGCAATCGGGCACGCTCTCAAAGATATCCAACTCACAGACAAACAAGCTTTCATATATTCAGGAGTCAGTTATGCCTTACTTTATCCCCGCCAGAAAGAATATGCGTGAAAATTACCATGGTGTTTCCCGTCTGCATGATGATATTGACCGTCTGTTCGGCGGCGTGATGTTCCCCGGCAACTGGATGCGCACCGTGTGGCCGGAAGCCGGCACCGTCAACGCCCAGCAGGCCGATTTCATGCCGCAGATTGACGTCATCAGCAACGAGGCCGCCTACACCATGCGTCTCGAGCTCCCCGGCGTGGCCCCCGAGGATGTGAACATCAAGGTCGCCGACAACGTGCTGACCGTCTCCGGCGAAAAGAAGGCCGAAACCGCCGACGAAGTGCAGACGCACGTTCAGGAGCGCTCCTTCGGCACCTTCTCCCGCTCCCTGACCCTGCCCGAGGACGCCGACATGGAATCCATCCGCGCCTTCTCCAAGAACGGCGTGCTGAGCGTCGAGATTCCCCGCAGAAAACCCGAGGCCGCCAGAACCAGGACCATCGAGGTCCAGAGAGGCTAAATTTCCCGGCCGGGGGAGCAGCCGCACCCTCCCAATCCCCCGGCAGTTCCGGGCATCCATGCAGGCCCGGGACAGAACATCCCCTCCTCCTTACCTGACAAAGGCCATACCGCAAGGTCTGGCCTTTGTTGTTCCAATCAGGATTATGCCTGGCGGCGCAGCCTTCGGTCCGCTCCGTCGCCGAACCCCTTTCGCCGTACAGGATTATCCACAATGGAATACGAAGGATCCGTTTACAGGCCGCCGCTCGAGGCGGACGACATTCTGCTTCAGGTCGAAATCGGCTGCACCCACAACCGCTGCACCTTCTGCAACATGTTCAGGGACAAGAAGTTCCGCGTTGTTGACGAGGAAACCATAGTCCGCAACCTGCAGGAGGCGGCGCAGATCTACCGGCGCCATCAGGAGCGGGTCTTCCTGGTCGACGGCGACGCATTCACTCTCTCCTTCTCGAGGCTGAAGCGCATTGCCGAACTGGTGCATCAGTATCTGCCCGGCTGCAGGACCATCACCATGTACGCAGCCGTGCGCAACATCAAGAACAAGACGGACGAGCAGCTGGCCGAACTCAGAAGGCTCGGCATCAACGACCTCTATGTCGGCATCGAAAGCGGCCTGGACGATGTGCTCGCCGCCGTCAGAAAGGGCAATACCGTGCAGGACGCGGACGAGCAGCTCAACCGCCTGAACCGCGCGGGCATCCGCCACTGCATGATGCTGATGCCCGGTCTGGCAGGCAGGGGCCGCGGCGTCGAAAGCGGCATCGCGGCGGCCGAGCTCGCCAACAGGACGCGCCCCTTCCTGATCATCCCGACCACGGCATCGGTCTTTCCCGGCACCGAGCTCTATGATCAGGTGCAGCGCGGCGAGTTCGTCGAAGCCCCCGAAAGCGAGAACCTGAGCGAGCTCAGAGCCTTTCTGGAGCACGTGAACCTGCCCGAGTCCTATTACTGGGCTGCGCACT
>JAUNSE010000150.1:0-1032 GCA_030539415.1 Desulfovibrionaceae bacterium | reverse complement strand
GCACTCGCTCAATTCCGCTCCCATGGCGGGCTTTCTGAACGACACGGAGAAGGCCGCCATGATCCGCAAGCTTGACCGGCATATCGCCGCCGTGGACGACGACCGCTTCAGGCAGCAGTTCAGACGCGTCGCGCTCTAGCCCCGGACGCTGCGCCGAAGCGCCAGCCCGGCGCAGCCGCATTCAGCAACCACGCAATACAATCAGCACTGCATTGAAACTGCAGAATTCAAAATATATTTCATCAAACCACTGTACAAATCTTGAAAGCCACCTATCTATATAAGTGAAAAGGGAAAATCTGGAGAAGAAAGCTCCAAGACAGTATCTCAAGGACAGGGTTCTCCCCCCAGGTTATGACCTTCAAGACTTTTCTGCCTTCACCGGCAGACATATTTGGAGGACAATATTATGGCCACTTTCATGACAGATAGAAATCTCCCCGCCGAAGGAACGAACGCCGTTTCCAGGCTGCACAATGACATCGACCGCCTGTTCGGCGGATTCTTCAACTTCCCCTCCGTGTCCGACTTCTTCGAGAACGGCAGCAGAGGCCTGATTCCGCAGATGGACGTCAAGAGTGACGAGAAGGGCTACACCTTCTCCGTCGAGCTCCCCGGCGTCGAACCCGAAGCCGTGAAAATCGAGCTTGAAGGCAAGACGCTGAAGCTCTCCGGCGAGAAGAAGGAAGAGGTCGCCGACAAGGACACGAAGCATGTGCAGGAGCGCCGCTACGGCTCCTTCATGCGCAGCTTCACCCTTCCCGAGGATGCCGATGCCGAAAGCCTGAAGGCTGTCGCGAAGAACGGCGTCCTGACCCTGCAGATGAACCGCAGGGCCGATGAGGCGGCCAAGACCCGGACCATCGAAGTTCAGAAAGCATAAAGCCTCCTGAATGCAGGGCCGGCATCACGAAACGTGGTGCCGGCCCTTTTTTTGTTCTGCCGGCCGCGGATTGCGCACTCCGTCCCGCGGCGGCCCGGTGCGGGAACGGCTCCTGCCGAAGTGCAGACGCGAAAGAAATTTATCCGTTT
>JAUNSE010000149.1 GCA_030539415.1 Desulfovibrionaceae bacterium | reverse complement strand
CATGAGTGCGTACAGGGACGAAATGGAGGACAGGAGCTTTGCTGTCTTCCTCGACTGCGCCGAAGGGATTGACTGTCTGACCGACGAGCAGGCCGGAAAGCTGCTGAAGGCAATGTATACGGATCATCTTTCTGTGGACGACAATCCTGAAGAGGAATTTTCGGACGAGAACTGCATCGATGATCCCGAGGCCGAGGGCTATGATCAGGCTGTGCATCTCGCCTTCGAGATGCTGACCGTGCGCAGCAGCAACTACAAGATTGAGCGCCGGGAAGTGAGCGAGCGGCGCCGGGAGGCCGGAAGGAAGGGAGGCAGGGCATCGGCTGCGGCGAGACGGGGCGGTGCCGGCGGAAGCGGCGATGGAGAGTGAGCCGCCGGCGTATCGTTTCACAGGTCGCTGCGCGCTGTCGGACAGGCCCGGCCCGAGCCGGAGAAACAGCGCGTCCCGGACATGCGGATGAGGAGGGAGGCAATGCGGAAAAAAGTCCAGCTGGACGTGTTTTTCATGTATGAGTCGTACTGGCCCATGATTTCACTACTGACGAACGAGCAGGCGGGATGGCTGCTGAAAGCCCTCCTTTGCCAGCATGGCGCGCCCATCAGATGCCCCAAGTATGATGTGAGGACGTTTCAGTGTCTGGGCATCATACAGCACGACATGGAAGAGCGGATTCGCAGAAGCGAGAAGCTGTCCGCGATCCGCCGGAAGGCCGGGAGCAGGGGCGGTGCGGCCGCCCGGGACCGCCGACATGCGGATGCCGGTGGACCGACTCCGCCGGACGGCGGTGACCGGAGGGAAGAAGGGCAGGCGCAGCCTGAGGCCGCTGCCGGCAAGCCGAACTGATGCCGGAGGAGAACATTCGGCACGAGCGTGCGCGGGTGAAGCGGCGACCGGCATGGTGCGGCCGGAAAGCCGGTGCCGGGCGCGGAGAGCTGCTGCTGACAAGGCAGGGCGGAGCGGAGCCGGAAGACAGAAGGCTTCGCTCTCTCATGCTGAGCCTGGCCGGGCGCCAGTGCTCACTCTGATTCCTCGCGGTGCGCGAGCGGGGAAGCAGTTCCCGGCGACTGCAGGGAAGGGATGCTGTCCGCTTTGGGGAAAACGAAAATGTCCGAGCTGCCGGCTCCGACAGATTGAATGGATGAAATAAAGCAAAAAATAACAAATAAAACTAGTTATAACAAAAACAAGCAAAAAGTGATGTATAAAGCAGATTGTTGCAAACAAAGCAAATCATAACAAAAATTATCTGTCAGATTCTGCCAATTTTCCTTCATAACATTTTGTTTTTTATTGTCCCTTTCTGGGATTGGGTAAAACCCCCACCTTTAGGTGGCGGCTTCAGCATTTCTTTTGTAAGCTGGTGGCATGACAGAATATCGTAAAGGTTCCCACACAGTCTTTTCAGTCCACCTCCACTTGGTATGGATCACCAAGTATCGCAAGCCGATACTGACCGGTGATGTTGCCCTGTGCGTAAGAGATTTGCTCCGCGTGATATGTGAACGAAATCGGGTTGAGATAATCCAGGGGCATGTGGCCAAAGACCATGTGCACATGCTTGTTTCAATTCCGCCGAGTTTGTCGATTAGCAGATTAATGCAGTTAATGAAGGGACATACCTCATATAAACTGTTGAACGAGTTTCAAAGCCTGCGTCGTCAATATTGGGGACGCCATATGTGGGCTCGAGGATATTTTTGTTGTAGCAGTGGTAATGTCACGGATGAAGTTATCAAGAAATATATTGAGCAGCAGGATGAAGCGGATGAAACATTCCGTATCAGTGGCGATGCTCTTTAGCGTGCTTTAGCATGTCCGTTGGGCTTTAGCCGTTATCTTTAGAATGCTTGAGCATGGAAAAGACGGCTTTAGCCGGGAAAGCGACTTTAGTCGCCCCTTGAACCCGCCTGCTTGAGCAGGCGGAGTGTTCAGTGTAGTAAATGCCCTGCATGCCATGAGCATGCTCGAGCAATGCCCCCAACCTAACCTAACCATATGGGGGATCCTCTCCCCCCCTATATCCCCCCCACACGGTGGGGGGGGAGTGTGTCTGCGGGGAGCCCCTCGCACATGCCTCGCTGCAAGGCGCCTTCTTCGAACCGGAAATCGGTGCCTCGGACAGGGGAGGAAACGGTCCGGCTGACTGCCTTGCAGTGCCGGAAAAACCGATCACCCCTCAGAAAGCCCGTGAAGGGCTCAAAAATCGACTTTTGTGATTTTACGATACAGGGCATGCCTTTGCGACCTTTCTCGTTCGTTTGGTGCCTCCAGACGTCGTACAGAGCCATGTCTGCTGTCGGATGACAGGCAGGCGAAGGAGCCTGCCTGCTTTTCCATTCCTCGGCGGCATGCGGTTCGGGACCGCTGCGCCGGGCGGAAAACCGCCTGGAGACCCTGCGCGTCGACCTGTATTTTTACAGAAATTTCAGCAGATTGAAGGTATGCCATGCCCTTTTGCCAGAACTGCGGGAAAGGCTCGAAGAGGGGCGTGCGGGGGAAATGGCCGGGGCTGGCCGGTCTGCCGTCTCTTTCCGGTGCCGGATTTACTGCCGGGATGACGGCAGTGCCGGACGCGTCGGGAGACCTGAAAGGGGCCCTGCGAGAGCCCGGAGTGGCGCAGCTGGCGCGGGCCTGGCAGCAACAGGACAGGACAGCGGCTGCCGGCCGGGGAAGTTCGGCGTAACTGAGGAAAGTTACTGCAAATATGACTGATTCAAGCAAAGAACAGCAGATATAAGCAAATACATGCAAAACAAAACAACAGTCTGCAAATAATAACAAAATACAGCTAATTACAGCAAATCATAGCAAATTGAACAAACAACTTTAAATATGGCAAAAAATGACAAAATCAAGCGACTAATAACAAATTCAGGCAAATGACTGCAAAGAAGACTTTGACGCGGACGGCAAGCCCGGCAGAGCGAATCGGCTGGATGCGGCAGGGACCGTCCGTCCCGGTGCCGCACTGCCCGGCTCTGCGGCGCTGCAGGAGAGGCGCGCAGTTCAGTCCGGCGGCGCTGCCGCGGAGAGACGGGGAGAGCGGAGAGGCGACTGTCCAGGGCGAGCCCGCGATTGTCTGTCTGTAACATTGTTTTTCATTTTTTATGAAATATGAAAATTTGTTGTTACATTTTCTTGTTGACAAATATTGATATGCAAAAGCAAGCTAATGAAACATGTTATTGAAAATATTTGACAACATGTCTCCGTTTCAATGAATAGAAGAAGTTTATGTTGACAAACTATAACAAAAATGACGCTTGATTTTTCACAATTGTGGTGTACAGGGTGCCCTCCTGCAAGGAGGAATGCATATGCAGACAAAGGGAGCCATCACTGGTCTGGTCAGCCGCTACCGGGCTGTTTTGAAACACTGCCGCCTGCTCGACGGGCTGGCCTGCCTGGCGCTGGCCGGCGCTCTGACGGCATCGGCCGGAGCGGTCCGGGCGGCCGAACTGGCCTTCACGGAGAACACGAGCCACACGGCCTCTGCCGAGACAACGAATACCGGCCGCTTCGCGGCGAATTATTCGGACTTCGCCAGCGCCAGTGAGTTTGCCTTCACCGGCGCCGGCGGTGCGGAGCTGACCATCAGCAGCTATTACGCCTACGGCGGAAACTATACGGCCGGCGAACTCGGCGGCGTCATCTACTCCGAGACAGGCGACATCACCTTCTCCAAATCTGGCGGCTCGTCCGAAAACACGGTAATCACGCTTGACTCGAACAAGGCCCGCACAAGCGGCGGCGCGCTCGCGATCGTCAGGGACAGCAGTTCCACTGCCGAGCCGGGAACCATCACCATCGGCTCCGGCGTGACGGTCAGCTTCACGAACAATCAGGCCGGATACGGCAACAGCGAGGGTGACGGCGGGGCCATCTTCACGCGCGGCACGCTGGAGATTCTGGGAACGGCCAATTTCACAAACAACAGCTCGGCCGGCAACGGCGGCGCCATGAATATCACCGGCGACAGCAGGTCCAGCAGCACGTCCTCACTGGGCAACATGTATGTCCGCGACGGCGCCGTGGTGACCTTCGAGGGCAACACGGCCGGCAAGACCGGCGGCGCCTTCAGGCACGACACCCGCGGCGAGATTGTCTTCGAGAAAGGGTCCACGGCAACCTTCCGCAACAACTCCGCGAAGCAGGAGGGCGGCGCCATCTCCAACTTCGATGCCGCCTCGTCCCTCACCTTTGCCGGCATGGCGTATTTCGAGGGCAACACCTCCGGGACAAATGGCGGCGCCATCTACAATTCGGGCAGCCTGACCCTGGGCGGCACGACCACATTCTCGGGCAACAGTGCTGTAAAGGGCGGCGCCATCTACAATGCCGAAACCCTGAATGTGACCGGCCTGGTCACGCTGGAAGAAGAGACGGACGATGTCTGGAACACGGGCACCATGTCCGTGACCGGCGGCCGCATTCTGGGCGAGGCCGCCGGACTTGTCAGCTCGGGTGCGGTCACAGTCTCCGAAAACAGCCAGATCGGCTTCGCTTCCGTCACTCTGGACGGCGGCTCCCTGTCTCTCTCCGACTCCTTCGCATATGTGGCCGATGCGGGCACGCTCGCGACCTCCAGCGGCACCATCAGTGTCGGCGAGCGCTCCGTGCTGATGCTGGGCGACTTTGAAGGTCTTTCTCAGGCGCTCGCGAAACAGGATGTCGAGACCGAGGATGTCACGGGCACTTCGAACGCTGCGCACGCCCTGTACCTTGTCGATGACGTGTCCGTTCTCGCCCTGGACTCGAAAGTCTCCCTGGGCAGCGTGGGCCTGTCTCTGGGCAGCAGCGCCCAGGCCGCGGCGGATTCCGTGGTCTTTGACTCGGATTCATGCCTGGTGGTGGACAGGTCCGCGCTGGACGATCCGGTTTCGAGCGTGGACGGGCTTTCCAGCCAGACGGCAGCGCTGACGTCCGCCGGCACAATCTCCGTGGCCGAAGGCTCCTCCCTCAGCGTCACCAATATCGACGCCTCGGGCTACTACAGCATCGCGCGCGGCGACACATCCGGAGGCACGTCCGTCTCCCTGGCCGCAGACTCGTGGGACACAAATCTCGTCTGCACGGCGAGCTCCCTGCTGACCGTCACCGGGGCCGAGGTCGGCGCCACTGACGACACCATCTATCTGAACATCACCGTGGTGCAGGAGTCCATCGACGGCGGCACGATCACCCCCGACACGCCTGCCGACAGGAGAGTCAGCCGCTCGCGCATGGACGCGGGCCTGGCCGGCCTCGTGGACAATGCCATCGGCGCCGGCTTCACGGACGGGGACAGCGCGGGCTTCGGCGAGCGCTTTGTCAACCGCGCCATCGACAACCTGTCCTCCAGGGAGAAGTCCCGGAGGACCATCGAAGGCGCGGCCAGGCAGGCCACGCTGGCCGGCGTGCCCCAGCAGCTGCTGTCCCTGGGACAGGAGAGCGCCCGCATCGCCGCGGCCCGCACGGCCTTCCACGGCCTGACCTATCCGCAGGGACAGGTCAGCGCTCCGGATGCCGACGGCGGCGTCGCGACCACCGGCCTTGCCGGCGGCGACGAGTACAGAAAGGGCATCGCCCTGTGGATCTCGCCCCTG
>JAUNSE010000148.1:1869-5596 GCA_030539415.1 Desulfovibrionaceae bacterium | reverse complement strand
CTTGTGCTGGTCACCGGCCCCTCGAGCGCCGGCAAGAGCGGCCTTGTGCGACGGCTTGCCGAAAGAATCGGCGAGAGAGCGCGGACCGTCAGCCTGGACGGCCTGCTCGCGGCTCTGGGTGCCGGCGGCCGCTGTCCGGCAAGCCTCGAGGAGGCCGAGCGCGCGGGCCTTCTGAGCGCCGCGGGCTATCACCGCCTGCTGGCGGACGCCCTCGCGAAGCCGGGCCTTGTGCTCTGCGATCACGTGCTCTGCGGCAGCAGCGCCTGGACGCAAGACCTTCTGCACCGCCTGGCCGCAAAGACCCCCGGCGCGCGCCTTGTCGCCATCGAGCTGGATTGTCCGGAGGACGAGCTGCGCGCCCGCGAACGTGCCCGCAGCGATCGGCCGGCGGACTGCGCCCATGCCGCGGCGCAGCGCCGCAGGCAGGCGGCGAAGCCGCTCGCGGCGATCCTGGAAACGCTCCCGGGAACGAACCTGACAATTCTCTCCGGCTCGAGCCCCGGGACAGGACACGCCCTGCCTGCTCAGGCGCAGCCCGGCCGCGCGGCAATGGACAGCGTGACAACGGGCAGCATGACAGCGGACTGCGTGACGCTGGACTCCGGCGCGGCCGGTCC
Organism: Desulfovibrionaceae bacterium; assembly: GCA_030539415.1. Lineage (GTDB taxonomy): Bacteria > Desulfobacterota > Desulfovibrionia > Desulfovibrionales > Desulfovibrionaceae > Desulfovibrio. Next base: position 4,979 of record JAUNSE010000148.1, on the reverse strand, counting down.
GGACGCGCTGGCCGAACAGGCCTTTGCCGCGCTTGAACGGCGCGGCCTTCTCCCCCATATCAGCAGACAGAGCAGACAGGGCAGCGAGGTGTGATCGTGCCGCAGGACAAGCATCCGCACATGACTGAGGACAGCGCAAAAGGCAGCGCGGGGAACAGCGGACTGGAGGCTGCCGGCAGGACGGCTCCCTCCGCGGGCGCAAACAGGGCCGAAGCCCCCTTCCTGCCCGCCCACGGCGGGGACAGGCTGGCCCTGGCCGCCTTCAGCGGCCGCGAGGCCGCGGACATCCTGGATTTCAGCGTCAACGTGCGTCCCGACGGCCCGCCGGAATACCTGCGCCTGGCCATGACCAGGGCCATGGACGCGGCCGCGGCCTATCCCTCGCCGGACGCAGCCGAGGCCAGGCAGGCCGCGGCCAGGCGCTACGGGCTTGCTCCGGACCACTTTGTCTTCGGCAACGGCACGGCCGAGCTCTTTCACGCCCTGGCCCGCGTGCTGAAGAAGCGCGGCTGCCCGCTGGCCGTGATACCGGAGCCCGCCTTCGGCGAATACGAGCGGGCCTGCGCCCTGGCGGATCTGCCCATGACGCACCCGGCCTGCACCCTGACCGCCCCCGAAGGGCCCGGGGGGCCCGACTGGATCCTGCCCGAGGAGGCGATCCTCGCGGCACCCGAAAACGCGGCCGTCTTTCTGGCCAATCCCGGCAATCCGGCCGGCACCTTTCTTTCGCCGGGGCGCACGGCCGCGCTCATGCGCGCCCGCCCGGACCTCGTCTTTGTGATTGACGAGGCCTTCGCGACCTATGCCGGAAGGGACAGCCTGGTCTCCCTCATCCCGCAGCTTGCGCGCCGCGCGGCCCCGCACGGGCAGTCCGGCGAAGCAAGCGCTGCCGCCGAAGACCTTCTTCCGGCGAGTCCCCGCTGCGTCGTCGTGCGCTCCCTCACCAAGTTTCACGCCCTGGCCGGCGCGCGCACGGGCTTTCTGGCCGAAGCGCCCGATCTCGCCCGCGCTGTGCAGGCCGAGCTTCCTCCCTGGAGCGTGAACTGCTTTGCCATGGCCTGCGCCGTCGCCGTGCTGGAAAACGGCCCCGAGGCCCGGCGCGACGAGCGGCGGGCCCGCGCCCGCAACCGTGCGGACCGTCTGGCCATGCGCCGGCTGCTGGCGCCCCTGGCCCTCGCTGTCTGCCGCTCGGCGGCCAACTACCTGCTGCTGCGCCTTGACGAGCCCAAGCCCGATCTGGCCCGCCGGCTGCTCGCGGAGCACGGCATCGCCCTGCGCGACTGCGCCACCTACCGCGGCCTTGAAGACGGGCGCTGGTACCGCTGCGCCGTGCGCGGGGAGGAGGACTGCCTGCGCCTTTTCCGGGCCCTGGCAGGTCTTGTCGGCTTCAGGAAAAGCGGCGCATCCGAAGTCCTGTCCGAAAGCAGAGCCGATGACAGGTCCGGTGACAGGCCGAAACACGGCACTGCCGGCGCGCCCGCCGCAGCTTGCGGAACTCGCGGACCTTTTGCCGGACCCCGCCGCCATGTGCCGGCCCTCATGCTGCAGGGCACCTGCTCCGGGGCCGGCAAGTCCGTGCTGGCCGCGGCCTTCTGCCGCATCTTCAGGCAGGACGGCCTCGATGTGGCGCCCTTCAAGGCCCAGAACATGTCCCTCAATTCCGGGGTCACCATGGACGGCCTGGAAATGGGCCGCGCCCAGATCCTGCAGGCCCAGGCCTGCGGCCTCCTGCCGGACGCGCGCATGAACCCGGTGCTGCTCAAGCCCCTCTCGGACAGGGGCTCGCAGGTGGTGCTGCTGGGAAAGCCGCACTCCACCCTGGACGCCAGAGCCTTTCTTAAGGAAAGGAAGGCCCTGCGCGCCCCCATTGTGGAGGCCTACAAAAGCCTTGCCGCCGAGCACGAGGTCATGGTGCTCGAGGGGGCCGGATCGCCCGGCGAGGTCAACCTCAAGGAGGCGGACCTTGTCAACATGAACATGGCCAAAGAGGCCCGCGCTAAGGTGATTCTGGCCGGCGACATCGACCGGGGCGGGGTCTACGCCTCGTTTCTGGGCACCTGGCTCACCTTCAGCCAGGAGGAGCGCCGCCTTCTGGCCGGCTACGCCGTCAACCGCTTCCGCGGCGACGAGACGCTGCTCGCCCCGGCCCACGACTACCTGCTGCGCGCCACGGGCGTGCCGGTGCTGGGCGTGGTGCCCTGGCTGTCCGGGCTCAGGCTGCCCGAGGAGGACAGCGTGACCCTGGCCGCCTCCCTGCAGGAGCCGGCTTCCCTGCCTGATCCTGTGGACATCGCCATGGTGGTGCTGGGCCGCACCTCCAACTTCACGGATCTCGCCCCGCTGGGCGCCGAGCCCGACGTGAACCTGCGCCTGGTGAGAAGGGCCGCGGACTGGGGCAGCCCGGACGTGGTCGTCCTGCCCGGCTCGCGCTCTGTGGCCGACGACATGGCAAGACTGGCCGAGCTCGGCCTGGACAGGCAGATCCGCGCCCACGCCGCGGCCGGCGGCTGGACCGTGGGCCTTTGCGGCGGCATGCAGCTCATGGGCGAGACCCTGCTCGACCCGCTCCGCGTGGAGTCGGACCGCGAGTGCATGGACGGCCTGAACCTGCTGCCCCTGCGCACCACCCTGGCCGCCGCAAAGGTGCTCACGCGCCTGGAGCACGTGGCAACGCCCTTCGGACCGGAGGCCGCGGGCTACGAAATCCATCACGGGCACACGCGCCTCACGGCGGAGACAGAAGGCCTGGCCTTCTTCAGGCGGCCCGGAGAGAGCGCGGCCGGGGCCGCTGCCGGCGACGTGCTGGGCGTCATGCGCGGACACTGTCTTGGCACCTACCTGCACGGCCTCTTTGACGACGACGCCTTCCGCAGGGCCTTTCTGGACGCGGTGCGGGCGGATCTGGGCAAGGCCCCGCAGGGGCGTGTGCTGACCCGGTGGAACCCAGACCTCTCCCTGGACAGGCTGGCGGACGCCGTCAGGCAGGCCTTCGACATGGACCGCATCTACCGCCTTGTGGGACTGCGCTGAGAGGAGCGGCCGATGAACATCACCGATCTGCTGACCGCCCTGCTCTTTCTGCCGGCAGGGCTCCTGCTGGACAGTCTCTT
>JAUNSE010000148.1:0-1859 GCA_030539415.1 Desulfovibrionaceae bacterium | reverse complement strand
CGAGCCGCCCGCAAAATGGCACCCCGTGGTGGCCATGGGGCGCCTCGCCGCGTATCTTGAGCGCGTTCTGCGCGCAAGGGCCTCCCTGTTTTCAGCCGACCCGGACCGGGGGCTCTTCCTGGCCGGCACGGCCGGCTGCCTTGCCCTGGCGCTGGCCTTCTGCCTGCCGGCGGCTCTTGCGACGCTTCTTCCGGGGCTTGTCCATCCCGCCCTGGGGGCCTTCTGCGCTTCCGCCTGCCTCTGGCTCACCATGGCGCCCCGCTCCCTGGCCGAGCACGCGCGGGCCGTGCTGCGCCCGCTCGCCCGCGGCAGCCTGCCCGAGGCAAGGCGCATGCTTGTCCGCATCGTGGGCCGCGAAACGGCCGAACTCGACGCGCACGCCGCTGCCAGGGCCTGCGTGGAGTCAGTGGCCGAAAACAGCACCGACGGGGTCACGGCCAGCCTCTTCTGGGCCTTTGCCGGCTATCTTGCCGGAGGCTTTCCCCTGGCCGCCGCCTGCTGCGTCCTGCACCGGGCGGTCAACACCCTGGACGCCATGTGGGGCAGAACGGACAGCCGCTACCTCTTTTTCGGGCGCTTCGCGGCCCGCTTCGACGATGTCCTGAACTGGCTGCCGGCGAGGCTCTCCCTGCCCTGCACGGCCCTGGCCGCCTGTCTCATCCGCGGATTGTCCGGCCGGGAGGCCTGGCGCGTCGGCCTGGGCGACCGCCGCGCCCACGAGAGCCCCAACTCAGCCTGGTGCGAGGCGGCCTTTTCCGGCGGCCTGGGTCTCAGGCTGGGCGGCCCGGCCCGCTATGCGGGAAGAGCGAGAAACCATCCCTGGCTCGGGGAGGGCACGCCCGACGCAAAGCCCCGCCACATTGCGCAGGCAGTCAGGCTCATGCACCGCGAGGCATGGCTCGCCTGCGCCCTGTACGCCGCCCTCGCGGGCCTTTCCACCCTGATCTGACGGAAAGCATTCCTCAGCCCGGAGCCCTGTCCGGAGCGGGTGTGAGAGAATCGGGCACATTTTTGGCCTTTTCACCCATTGCCGCGGGAGCGCCGCTGACGTATTGACCGTGCTGTCCGGGAGATGCAAAGGACGCGGCACAAACGCGCCGGCCGCCCGGACAGGACAGCGGCCAGGTCCCCGGACGGACCCCGGGCACGGCCGCGACACCGGCCGCAAGGCCTTTGGCCGGAAAGGAGCGAAACATTGGATCACGGCATACTTTTCGATCACGCCCGCACGGCCCGCATCGGCCTGCCCGAGGCCGTCTTCTGCCAGGGCAAGCCCAGGGAGGCGCTGCTGAGCCTGCTTGAGGCCTTTGCCAGCAGAAAAGGGCATCCCATCCTCTTCACGCGCCTCGCGCCGGACATCTTCGCCTCGCTTCCGGAGTCCCTGAAGCAGGGCTACGACTACCACCCCCTCTCGCGCACGGCCTACGGCGAGCGCATGCCCGACTTTCCGCACGGCCGCGTGGCCGTGGTCTCGGCCGGCACGGCCGACGGCTTCGTCACCTGGGAGTGCGCGCGCACGCTGGAGTACCTGGGCATACGGCACACGGTCTACGAGGACTGCGGGGTGGCGGGCCTCTGGCGCCTGGCCGACAGGGTGCCTGAAATCAACGAGCACGACGCCGTCATCGTGGTGGCGGGCCTGGACGCGGCCCTGGCCTCGGTCATGGGCGGCCTCACCCCCAAGCCCGTCTTCGCGGTGCCCACCTCGGTGGGCTACGGCATAGCCCGCGGCGGCGAGACGGCCCTGGCCAGCATGCTGGCCTCCTGCGCGCCCGGCGTGGGCGTGCTCAACATCGACAACGGCTACGGCGCGGCCTGCGCGGCCGCCAGGGTGCTGCACGCGATCTTCGGCCAGCCCG
>JAUNSE010000147.1 GCA_030539415.1 Desulfovibrionaceae bacterium | reverse complement strand
CTGGAACCTTCTCTAGCCGACACCCGGGCCGCGGCCGCGGCCCGGAGCGCATTCCATGCTCAAGAAAACATACAATCCCAAGCTTGCCCAGGCCGTCTGGTGGAACCTGCTCCTGCTGACCATAGGCGGAGCGCTCTACGCCACCTGCCTGCAGTGCCTTTCCCCGCAGCACAGCTTTCTCGCCGGCGGCGTCATGGGCATGGCCCTGCTGGCCAATTTCGTCACCGACATCCTGCCGGTCTCCATCTGGTACCTGGTCTTCTCCATCCCGCTGTACCTCATAGGCTGGTTCTTCGTCTCCCGCCGCTTCCTGCTGTACTCGCTCTACGGCACGATGGCGACGACCGTCTTCGGCCTTCTGCTCAACCGCGCGGGCTATGTGGTGCCCGTGGAGAACGAGCTCTACGCGGCGGTGCTGGGCGGCGTCCTGCTGGGCGCGGGCGGCGGCATCATGCTGCGCTCGCTGGGATCCGGCGGCGGCATAGACATCATCTCCGTCATCCTGCGCAACCGCTGGAACATCTCCATCGGCCAGTTCAGCCTGTTCGTGAACCTGGTCATCTTTTCGCTCGGCCTGACCATGGGCTACGAGCTCGACAAGGTGCTCGCCTCGGTCATCATGATCTTCATCAACGCGCGCATGGTGGACTATGTGCTCGGCATGTTCAACAACCGCAAGCTGGTGCTGATCATCTCCGAGCGCGGCGAGGAGGTGTCCGAGGCCATCATGGTGTCGGAGCGCTTCGGCGTCACCCTGCTGCGCGGCAAGGGCGCCTATTCGGGGCTGGACAAGGACATACTGCTCACGGTGACCAACAACATGGCCCTGCGCCATCTTGAGAACCTGGTCTTCACCGTGGATCCGAAGGCCCTGTTCATTGTGGAGAACACCTTCAACGTCGCCGGCGGCCAGTTCAGGCGCGGATAGCTTCCGCATCGGACGGCCCGCGGGCGGCATGACAACCCCTTTCACCAAACACCACCTGACTTTCGGGTGCCGGCATCTACTGCCGGCATCTTTTTGCCGGCGCCCCCCGCGCCGGCCCGCTCCCTCCCGCCGGGAGAGGGGCGGAAAGCTGTTTCACTTTCGGAGAGGCTGATGATTGACGACATTCTGGACTGGAGGGAGGCGCTCGCGCGCTTCGAGAGCCGCGGAGCCTACGAGCGCCGGCTGAGGGAACTGCTGCCTGTGGCCAATGACAGCGTGACAACACTGTTCGCCCTGATCGGCAGGGGGCAGGCCCTGCCCGAAGAGGCGAGGGAGAAGGCCGTGCAGGTGGTGCACGAGGTGCGCGAGCACGCGGCCGAGGTGGGCGCGAGGCGTCTGGCGGCCAGGGCCATGGAGCTCGAGCTGGCCATCAGGGGCGGAGCGGATCTGGCCCAGCCCTACGGGCTTTTCTCCTCGGCCGTGCCGGACACGCTGTGCACAATATCCGGCTTTCTCGGCTGATTTTCACGCAAGGCGGCCCCGCGCCGCCGGTACGGTCCTTCCGGCCCGCCCGAAATGCCCGGGTGGGTCTTTTTTTTCCGGTCCTTTTTCGTTACACTCCCGGCTTCACGCTGCCCGGAAGCTGTTCACGTGGCGAACAGCCGGCCGGCAGACTGCCTCAAGGGGGGAAATATGAAAAAAATTCTGACAGCGCTGGCGTGCCTTGCGCTGACTCTGGCCGTCGCCGGCCCCGTCCGTGCCGCCGACGACTTCAAGCTGGGCCTCATGTGCCCGGTGACCGGCAAATGGGCCTCCGAGGGCCTGGACATGAAGAACATCGTGTCCATGCTCGTCGACAGGGTCAATGCAAAGGGCGGCATCGACGGCCGCAAGATCGAACTCATCGTGGCCGATGACGCCGGAGATCCCCGCTCCGCGGCGCTGGCCGCCCAGAAGCTGGCCTCCTCCGAAGTCGTGGCCGTGATCGGCACCTACGGCTCCGCCGTGACCGAAGCCAGCCAGAACATCTACGACGAGTCCGGCATCGTGCAGATCGGCACCGGCTCCACCAGCATCCGCCTCACCGAGAAGGGCATGCAGCACTTCTTCAGGACCTGCCCGCGCGACGACGCCCAGGGCGACGCCGCGGCCAGGATCATCAAGGCCAAGGGCTACAAGAACATCGCCCTGCTGCATGACAACTCCTCCTATTCCAAGGGCCTGGCCGAGGCGACCATCAAGTCGCTCGAAGGCAGCGGCGTGAACATCGTCTTCTACGACGCTCTCACCCCCGGCGAGCGTGACTACACCGCGACCCTGACCAAGCTGAAGGCCGCGGCCCCCGAATTCGTCTTCTTCACCGGCTACTATCCGGAAACCGGCATGCTGCTGCGCCAGAAGAAGGAAATGAACTGGGATGTGCCCATGATGGGCGGCGACGCCTCCAACCACGCCGACCTCGTGACCATCGCCGGCAACGCCGCGGCCGAGGGCTACTTCTTCATCAGCCCGCCGCTGCCCCAGGACATGGACACCGAGAACGCCAAGACCTTCCTCAAGGACTTCCAGGCCACCTACAAGAGCCTGCCCGTCTCCGTGTGGGGCGTGATGGCCGGCGACGCCTTCGTGGCCATCGAAGAGGCCATGAAGGCCGGCAAGTTCACCGCCGACGACATCGCGGACTTCCTGCACGGCGCGAGGAACCTGCCCGCCATCACCGGCGACATGGGCTTTGACGCCAAGGGCGACCGCGTGGGCGACTTCTACCGCATCTACACGGTGCGCAGCGACGGTTCCTTCGTCCTCGAACCCAAGATCTAGTTCAGTATAATCACAGACATGGGAGGAGGTGGCTCACCTCCTCCCATGGAATTTTTTCTGGCAGCGTATGGACTTCTTTGTACAGCAGCTTCTCAACGGCCTGGCTGTGGGCGGCATCTACGCCCTGGTGGCCCTCGGCTACACCATGGTCTACGGCGTGCTGAAGCTCATCAATTTCGCCCACGGCGACCTCTTCGCCATCGGCGCCTACCTGGGGCTGACCCTGCTGGTGACCTGCCAGCTGGCCTCGACCCTCCCGCCCTTCTACGCGGTCCTTCTGGTCTTCGTGATGGTCTCCCTCATGGTGGCCCTCATCGGCTATCTGCTGGAGCGCGTGGCCTATCGTCCCCTGCGCAGCGCGGGCCGTCTGTCCGCTGTCGTGAGCGCCCTCGGCGCTTCCATCTTCTTCGAGAACGCCCTGATGCTGATCTACGGCGCGCGCGTTTTCGTCTATCCCGATTTTCTGCGGCCCGACTTCACGGTCACCATTCTGGGCTTCACCATCCCTGGCATGCGCCTTCTGGTCATCGCCGTCAGCATCCTGCTGATGGTGGCCCTGCAGGCCTTCATGCTGCACACCAGAACGGGCGCGGCCATCCGCGCCGTGGCCATCGATCAGGGCGCGGCCAGGCTCATGGGCATCAATGTCAACCGGGTCATCTCCCTGGTCTTCCTCATCGGCCCCGGCCTCGGCGGCGCGGCCGGCATCCTGGTCGGCATCTACTACGGGCAGATCGACTTCCTGATGGGCTGGTCCTACGGCCTCAAGGCCTTCACGGCGGCCATCCTGGGCGGCATCGGCAACATCCCCGGCGCCATGGTCGGCGGCCTGCTGCTGGGCGTGGTCGAGGCCATGGCCTCGGCCTACTTCGCGGTGGCCTGGAAGGACGCGGTGGCCTTCGTGGTTCTCATCCTCATTCTCATCGTGCGGCCCACGGGCCTGCTCGGCGAGCGCACGGCGGACAAGCTATGACCGGCACACTCAAGAACATGCGCCTGGGGCTTGCGCTGTGCGTGGGCGTGCTGATCGCCGTCCTGCCCCTGTTCGCCAACAACTACTGGACGGACGTGTGCGTGAGCATAGGCCTCTACGCGCTGCTGGCCCTCTCGCTGAACGTCATCCTGGGCCAGGCCGGCATCTTCCACATGGGCCATGCCGCCTTCTACGCCATCGGCGCCTACACCACGGCCATCCTGAACACGCTCTGCCAGTGGCCCATCTTCTGGACCATGCCGCTGGCCGGCCTCGCCGCGGGCCTTGTGGCCCTGGTCGTGGCAAGGCCCATCATCCATCTGCGCGGCGACTACCTGGCCATCGTGACCATCGGCATCGTCGAGATCGTGCGCATCGCCCTGGTGAACGACGTCTTCGGCATCACCGGCGGCTCCAACGGCATCTTCGGCATCTCGCGCCCCTCGGCCTTCGGCTTCCGCATCTACAAGAGCATCCACTTCTACTATCTGGTCTGGGGCATGTGCGGCATCACCGTGCTGCTCTTCCACTTCCTGTGGAACTCCCGCATCGGCCGCGCGCTCAACTACATCAAGGCCGACGACGTCGCGGCCGAGGGCTGCGGCGTGGACGTGGCCCAGTACAAGCTGATGGCCTTCGTGCTCGGCGCCTTCTGGGCCGGCATGGCCGGCACCCTCTACGCCGCCAAGATGATGACCATCGCCCCGGCCTCGTTCAACTTCATGGAGTCCATCATCATCTTCGCCGTGGTCATTCTCTCGGGCGGAAGCCACCTGGGCGTGCTGGTCAGCGCCTTCCTCTTCATCGGCCTGCCCGAGCTCATGCGCGGCCTCACGGAATCGCGCATGCTCTTCTTCGGCCTGGCCATGATGCTCATGATGGTCTGGCGCCCGCAGGGCCTTCTGCCCCCGCTGGCGCGCAGCTACGAGAAGATTGTCAGAAAGCTGGGCCGTGAAGCCGGCGAAAACGGAGGGGCCGGGAAATGACCCAGGCAGCAGAGAAGAAAGCCGGCAGACAGAGCGGCAGGGAAACGGGCAGCCTTCTGCATGTCCGTGACATGACCAAGATCTTCGGCGGCCTGGTGGCGCTGAACGAAGTGGACTTCAACGTGGACGAGGGCACGGTCGTGGGCCGTGTCGGCCCCAACCGCGCGGGCAAGACCACCGTCGTCAACAGCATCAACCGCAACAACGTTCCCCCGAGCGGCGACAACGTCTTCCAGGGCCGCCGCATCCGCGGCAAAAAGCCGCACAAGGTGGTGGAGCTGGGCATAGCCCGCACCTTCCAGGCCATACGCCTGTTCGGCAACCTGTCGGTGCTGGAGAACGTGCTGGCCGGCCGCCACTGCCGCCTGCGCTCGGGCCTGCTCTCCTCCCTTCTGCACACGCCGGGCCAGCGCCTCGAGGAGGCCGAGGCCGTCGAGCGCTGCATGGAGGAGCTCCGCTTCGTGGGGCTCGATCACCTCTGGCGCGAGGAGGCCGGCAGCCTTGCCTACGGCAGCCAGCGCCTGCTGGAAATCTCCCGCGCCCTGGCCACGGATCCCAAGCTCCTGGTGCTGGACGAGCCGGCCGGCGGCATGAACGATCAGGAGACGGCGGGCCTTGTGGAGGTCATCCGCGCCATCCGCGCCCGCGGCATCACCGTCCTGCTCATCGAGCACGACATGCGCCTGGTCATGCAGGTCTGCGAGAAGCTGGTGGTGCTGGAGCACGGCAATCTCATCGCCCAGGGCGATCCGGCATCCGTGCGGGCCAATCCCGACGTCATCGAGGCCTATCTCGGCACCGACGACAGCGACGAGGCATACTAGACGGACTGGACGAGGTGTACGAATGGCGCTCCTGGAAATAGACGATCTCCATGTCAGCTACGGCAGGGTGGAAGTCCTGCACGGCATTTCCCTCAGGGT
>JAUNSE010000146.1 GCA_030539415.1 Desulfovibrionaceae bacterium | reverse complement strand
GGGACGTGCGGGTGCATAACGACGGACTGCTGGAAAGGCTGGCCAGAGAAGGCACGCTGGGCGCCGGCGAGGCCTACATGGAAGGCTGGTGGGACTGCGACGAGCTGGACACCATGTTCTGCAAGGCCATCCTGGGCAAAATGGAGCGCGAGTTCGCCCACTCCCTGCCGGCCATCTTCGTGGGCATGCGCCAGAAGGTCTTCAACATGCAGGACCGCCGCCATGCCCGGGATGTGGCCAAGCGCCACTACAACATGGACAACGACCTCTTTGCCGCCATGCTGGGGCCGACCATGAACTACAGCTGCGGCTACTGGCGCCATGCCGACAACCTGGACGACGCACAGTACGCCAAGATGGACCTCATCTGCCGCAAGCTGGAGCTTCGGCCCGGCATGACCGTGCTGGACATCGGCTGCGGCTGGGGCGGGCTCGCCAGATTCATGACCGAGAGATACGGCGCGAAGGTCACGGGCGTGAGCGTCGCCAGCGAGCAGATACGCTACGCGAAGGAGCACGATCCGGAAGGGAAGGTCAGCTGGGTGTGCGACGACTACCGCTCCATGAGCGGGCAGTACGACCGCGTGGTTTCGGTGGGCATGTTCGAGCATGTGGGCCGCAAGAACTACGCCGTCTACATGCGCAAGGCGCTGGACCTGCTGAAGAGCGACGGCCTGTTCCTGCTGCACACCATAGGCGCCAACTACCAGAAGTCCGGCGTGGACCCATGGATCAACAAGTACATCTTCCCCAATGGCATGCTCCCTTCCCCCATGACCCTGACCAGATCCTTCTCCGGCCTCTTCGTGCTGGAGGACTGGCAGAACTTCGGCTCGGACTACGACAAGACGCTCATGGCCTGGTACCGCAACTTCGAAAAGGGCATCACCGAGGGCGGCTTCCGCTGCGACGAGTACGTGCGCCGCATGTATCGCTACTATCTTTTGAGCTGCGCCGGCTGCTTCAGGGCCAGGGACATACAGCTCTGGCAGCTGATCCTGAGCCCCAGAGGCGTTGTCGGCGGCTACAATTCCGTGCGCTAGGCCGGGCTCCGGCAGGGGTGGTTCGAGGTCGGCCCGGTCAGGAACAAAGCGCTTTCGCGGCATCCCCGCGGCCGGCCTGACCGGTCGGGGGCCTGCGCCATGCCCGAAGAGCCGGAGCGGGACTCCCGGATCTTGTGCGGACTCGGGCCTCCCGCATCGCGGCGAGAATCGCCCCCGGGCATGCGGGCGGAGAGCGGGCCGGGAAGAACGGCGAAGAGACGAAAGTCCCGCAAAAAGCCCTGGCACCGGCCGGAGAGGCCGGCATGACGGGAAAGACGGGCGTCTTCCCCTGTTGCCTTCGCGACTGGCCGGGACTATTGGAGAAGCCGGCCGCGGGGCCGGGGCCGCAAGGGTCCGCGCCTTTCCGCGGCTCCGGCGGACAGCCAGCCCGCCGGAATCTGCCTGCGGCACGGCTGCTGTCCGGCCGGAAGGTCATTGTCCCATGTGGAAGTACTACGCCCTGCTCGCCGCCGTCTGCGCGGCGTTCACGGCCATCTTTTCCAAGCTCGGCGTGAAGGGCCTGAACCCCGATCTGGCCACGGCCATACGCGTGAGCTTCATCCTGGTGCTGGTCTGGGGCATAGCCTGGGCCAGTGGCGCGCTGCGCGGGATGCGGAGCATCACCGGCCACGGCCTGCTCTTTCTCTTCCTCTCGGCCGTGGCGACGGGCCTCTCCTGGCTCTTCTACTTCAGGGCCCTGCAGGCGGGCGATGTCTCGAAGGTCGCGCCCATAGACAAGCTCAGCGTGCCCCTGGCCATGATTCTGGGCTTTGTGCTGCTGGGCGAGACGGTCAGCCTCAAAGTCCTGGCCGGCGGCGCGCTGATCACGGCCGGCTGCCTGCTTCTCCTGCTGTAGAGTGCAGAAAGGCCCCGAAACTGCTTTCGGGGCCTGATTTGAGCGATGGAGAAAGCCGTCCGGCCTGAAGCCGGGCAGGGCGGAGATGTTTCCCCGAGCCGCCGATCGGGCGCGGCTCGAGAGAAGCGGACGGGCCGGACAGACCGGCGGAACAGTTCCGCCGGAACCGGGTTCCCGGGACCGGGCCTGCGAAAGCAGTCCGGCATGTTTTTCGGGACAGGACTAGCGGGTCTGCCCCTGGTTGCGGCCGCTGTCAGGACGCAGCTCGGTGTGCGCCTGAGCGTCCGGCACGGGGCCGGCACCTTCCACAGAGCGGCGCATGAGCTCGATGGCTATGCGCATGTCCGTGCCGTTGGCGCCGCTGACGGCCTCGGGCAGAAGGGCGCTCTGCACGGCGTAGTAGATTTTCTGGGACTGCTCCCAGACAGAGAGAAGCTGTTCGCAGGTCATGTCCCTGATGCTGCTGTCCAGTGATGAGTCACCCAGTTCCTGTTCCTCGTCAAAGGGAATTTGGGAAGCCATGAAGCTGTCTCCGTGTGAAACCCGGCGCGAAGGCCGGAATGAAAGCTAGTCGGCGACGGTCAGAAAGGTCCTGATTTCGGGGCGCGCCATGAGCAGCTCCGCAATCAGCTGATTGCCCTGCGGGCCCGGATGGACGGCGTCCGTGATGAGGGAGGTGAAGTCCGCCCGCACAAGGTCCTCGTAGAGGTTCACGCAGGGGACGTTGATATTGCGGCAGACCTCGCAGGCCGCGAGGCCGAAGGCCCTGATGCTTGCGCTGCGCTCTTCGCCGGCCGCGGGCGGCGGGCAGATGAAGAGTGTGGGGGCGATGCCCTTCGCCTTTGCGAGGAGCCTGGCCAGATCGCGGCCGAGCTCCAGAGGATCGGCGCCGCCCATGATGTCCACGGTGCCGGTGCAGAAGGCGAGCCTGGAGCGGATGCCCGGCATGAGGCGGGCCGTGTACTCCTGCTCGAAGCGGGCCTCTATCTGGGCGAGCTTCTGCCTGCGGGCGCCGAGGTTGTAGAAGGTCGCGGGCGGGAGCTCGAAGAAGCCCTGCTTCGCGCCAAGAAGCGCCAGGCGGGCGACAAAGCCGCCGGGCATTTCGGTGTCGTTGACGCCAAGAGTGATGCTGTCGCCAAAGAAGAACCAGGTGTCGGTGTTATCTCGTCCCATCATCGCCCTCCTCGGGAGCCCGGTCCGGCAGGAACTGGGCTGTTTTGACAATGTGCAGGCTGTTCAGAAAGTCCGGGCCGAGCGGCTCGAGCACGGCCTGGCAGATGTGGCAGGGGGAAATGTAGCCCTGATCCCAGCCGCAGAAGAGGTCCAGCTGCCGGCCCTCTCCGTTCTCGCGCACCCTGTAGGTCTCGACCAGCGCCCGGATGTCGGTGCTGCGCGGTCCCTTCTTGGTTTCGCGGGTGAAGACGAACTCCTTTTTGTCCATGAGGCCGGCGAAAAGCCCGGTCATGGCATCGAAGTCCGCGGGATTGGCGGGCGTCAGGCTGAAGCGCTCGCCCACGGCCAGCATGGCGCGCTCCTTGAAGGGCACGGCATCGGCGCGGTAGACGCGCAGGCCCATGGGCAGGCAGGGATTGAGCATGCCGGCCAGCGCTTTCTCGTCCACTTGCTCGCGCAGGGTGATGGAAAACCACTCGCACAGGCTCTCCATGCCCACGGGCATGGCCCTGCCGAAGCTCACCAGGGGCAGGGGGTGAAAGCCCTGGGAGAAGGCCATGGGCACGTTCGCGCGGCGCAGCGCCCGATCCAGCACGGCCTGCAGCTCGAGCTGGGAGATCCAGGCGGCCTGGGCCCGCTTCTCGTGCCAGACGCGCAGGGTGACCTCGCGGCGGACAAGGGCCGGGTCGAGCCTGGGCGGCGCGGCCTTGAACTCGCGCACGATGAGGCGCCCGTTCTCGTCGCGGGCGGGCTGGTTGGGCACCTGATCGCGCTGCTCGTAGACCAGGCGGTTGCTCACCCTGATGCCTTCATGGCCGGTGGCGAGGCGGCTTTTGATTTTGCCTCTGTCGCAGGCTCCGCAGCCTGTGCAGGGATTGTAGCGGCAGTCGGAGGTGACCTTCTCCTCGAAGGCGCGCTGCCGCTCCTTCAGCAGATATTCCGGGCTCACGCCGCATTCGATGTGCGACCAGGGCAGGGGCTTTGCCGGATCGGAGCCCTTGATGCACTCCTCGGGGACAAAGCCGTGCTCCCGCAGGGCCTCGAGCCAGGGCTCGAGGCGGAAGTGCTCCATCCAGCCGGTGAGAATGGCGCCCTTGCGGAAGGCCGTCTCCACCACGTCGGCCATGGGCCGGCCGGCTCTGGAGAGTATGCCCTCGAGATGGCTCACCTTCGGCTCGTGCCAGCGCATGGTGAGGCCGCGTATCTTCTTGAACTGCTCGAGCACCACGTGCACGCGGCGGTGTATCTCCTCGAGGCCGATCTGATCCTCCCACTGGAAGGGCGTGTAGGGCTTGGGCACGAAGGGAGAGAGGGCCGCGGTGACGGCGAGCTTGGGACGGCCGGGGCCGCCGGCCTCGCGCACCCTGCGGCACAGGTCCACAATGGCCAGCAGGTCCTCGTCGGTTTCGGTGGGCAGGCCGATCATGAAGTAGAGCTTGACCTGCCGCCAGCCGTATTCCAGCAGCTTCTGCACGTGGGTGATGAGCTGCTCCTCGGTGACGCCCTTGTTGATGACGTCGCGCAGGCGCTGGCTGCCGGCCTCCGGGGCCAGGGTCACGCCGGTGCGGCGCAGCTTCGACATGCGGTCCATGATCTCGTCGTCGATGGACCCCACGCGCAGGGAGGGCAGGGAGAGGGAGATCTGCTCCTTCGCGCAGTGGTCGAGTGTCGCCCCGCACAGATGCTTCAGGGCCGAGTAGTCGCCGGCGCTCAGGGAAAGGAAGCTGATTTCGTCGAAGCCCGTGTCCTCGAGACAGGACTTCAGAATGCGCGTGTTCGTCTCCACCTGCCGCTCGCGCGAGGGGCGGTAGACAAAGCCGGCATTGCAGAAGCGGCAGCCTCTGGTGCAGCCGCGGGCGATTTCCAGGGAGAGGCGGTTGTGCACCGTGGACAGGGGCACCACCTGCTTCGTGGGCGAGTAGGCCGCGTTGAAGTCCGCCACGATGCGCCTGGTGGGCACGGGCAGATCGGGAATGAGCGGATGGCACAGCCCCTCCGCGTCAGGCGCGAAGAGCGAGGGCACATAGATGCCCGGCACGCGCGCGAGCTCCTCGAGCAGGGCCGAGCGGGTCTTTCCGCTGTCTCTGGCCGCCTCGCAGCGCTCCAGCAGCTCGACCATGGTCTCCTCGCCGTCGCCCAGGACCACGCAGTCCAGGAAGGGCGCCATGGGCTCGGCGGAGATGGCCGCGCCGCCGCCGGAGCAGATCAGGGGACACGCGCGCAGATCCTCGGGCCTGTCCTTGGTGCGCAGGGGGATGCCGCCCAGGTCCATCATGTTGAGCACGTCCGTGTAGCACATCTCGTGCGTGATGGAGAAGCCGACCACATCGGCGTCCTTCAGGGGCAGGTCGGACTCCAGGGAGGCGAGCAGGGTGCCCGTCTCGCGCAGCACGGCGCAGCCCTCGGCATCGGGCTCGTAGCAGCGCTCCGCCCACCAGGAGGGATGGTCGTTGATGATGCCGTAGAGGATCTTGGAGCCGAGATGGGACATGCCCACTTCGTAGAGATCGGGGAAGCACAGGACGCAGCGGAGGCTGACTTCGGCCGGATTCTTGTGGACC
>JAUNSE010000145.1:478-5658 GCA_030539415.1 Desulfovibrionaceae bacterium | reverse complement strand
TATTGTTTCGCAGCCGGCGCCGGTGAGCTTTCTGTGCTCTGCGCTGTCCATGTGCTTGATGTCGTAGAGCAGCAGGTCGGCCCGTTCCAGAACGCGTTCGAACACGCCGGCCGGAGTCTGCCCGCAGGTGTCAACGCAGGTGTGCAGTCCCTCGGCGAGACAGGCATCGAGCAGGTCGGCGAGGAAGGCGCCCTGCATGGTGCATTCGCCTCCGCTGAAGGTCACCCCGCCGCCGGAATTGAAGTAGAAGGAGGCGTCTCTGCGCACGGCCCGCATGATGTCATCGACAGTCATTTCGCGACCGGACATGGAGGCTGCGCCCGAGGGACAGACCTCGGCGCACCGGCCGCAGCCGGCGCAGCGGGAGAAGTCTCTGACGAAAAGGCTGTTCTCGCGGCGCACGGCCCCGGAGGGGCAGACATCGAGGCAGCGCCCGCAGCCGGTGCACAGGTTTGCGAAGTGCATGAGCTGGGGCCGCGGGGCCTGGGATTCGGGATTGCTGCACCACAGGCACTTGAGCGGACAGCCCTTGAAAAAAACCGTTGTTCTGAGACCCGGGCCGTCCTGGGTGGACATGCGCTGGATATTGTAGATGACTGCTGTCGCGGACATAGGCTTTGCCCCTGGACGGCTTCCGGGTTGCGGAATCCGGATTCTTTGTCCGCGCCGGGCGGACATGGAGTGAACGGCTGGAAATGCCCGCCCGGCGCCTGCGTTCAATGGTTAGCGGTATTCGGTGCGCTTGATTATTTCGTCCTGCACGCCGCCGTCGAGGCGGGTGAAGTAGGCCGAGAAGCCGGCCACGCGGACGACAAGCTCCTTGTGGTCCTGGGGATGGACCTTGGCGTCGACCAGGGTCTCGTGGGAGACGCAGTTGAACTGGATGTGGCTGCCGCCCCAGTCGAAGTAGGTCCTGATGAGGTCGATGAGGTTGCGGGCGCCCTTCGCGCCCTCAAGGGCGGCGGGCAGGAACTTCATGTTGAAGTGGTTGGAGATGAACCAGGTCGTGTCGAGGGCCTGGGCCGCGGACTTGATGAGGGCAGTGGGGCCTTCGGTGTCGGTGCCGGGCGTGGCGGAGACGCTGCCGTCCGTGAAGGCGACGCCCTTCTTGCGGCCGTTGGGGAAGGCATTCATGATCGAGCCGTAGAGGTTGTGGAAGGAGAGCGAGTAGGCGTCCGGATGGGCCTCGAAGCCGAAGTAGTCGGGGCCGCAAGCCTTGTAGATGCGTCCGAAATCCTTGTAGAGCTGCTGCACGTAGCCGTCGCTCTCCGGATTGTCGTTGCCGTACTTGGCCACGTCGATGCACATCTTCTGCATGTCCTCGTAGCCGATCCAGTCGGCCTCAAGGGCCTGGCGCAGTTCGGCGATGGTGAACAGCCTTTTCTCGAAGACCAGCTCCCTGATGGCGTGCAGGGCGTTGCCGGCATCGACCACGGTGGAGACGATGGCCATGCCCTGGGGATACATGTGCCCGCCGGCCTCCTCTGTCATGCCGCTTTCTATGCAGCCGTCGTGCAGGGCCGAGCGGAAGATGCTGGGCACAATCTTCTCGTGGGCGGCCGTGGACAGGTTGGAGTGCCTGCGCTGCACCTTGAGGCCGGCCTCCATCTGCTTCAGCACGGCATCGTACAGCTCGTCGTAGGTCGCGAAGTCGTCGGCCTCGCCGGTCTTCGGGCCGAGCTGCTTCTTCGTGGTGGGATCCCAGCCGTCGTACAGGGCCAGCTCGACGAACTTGGCCGCGCAGATGGCGTCCTCGCCGGCGATGTAGGAGCCCTTTTCGGCCACGCCGCTGGCCACGCAGCCGAAATTGGCCACATTGCGGGCGTCCTCGATGGTGATGCCGCGCGAGCCGAAATGCAGCAGGTTGCGGGCCACGGCCACGGAGGTGTTCATGAACTGGGGCTGGCCGCAGCCGGTGCGGACCACGTCGACAGCCTTCATCAGGTAGGCCGGCTCCATCATGGGCGTGTACCACAGGGCCAGGGTGGGCTGGATGTTCTGCATCCTGGCCTGCACCTCCATGATGACCATTTCGTAGTCGTTGCTGGCGTCCTTTCCGTCGGGCGTCAGGCCGCCCAGGGCGATGGTCTGGCCGGTGTGGCCGGACAGGGCCTTCTGATGGGCCATGCCGGAGTAGGTGCCGAGCTCGGTGTGGCGGATGAAGAGGAAGCAGGTCAGCTTGTTGGCCTCCTCGCGGGTGATGCGGCCCTCCTCGATGTCCTTCTTGTAGAAGGGGTAGAGGAACTGGCCGAGACGGCCCGGGGAATTGGCGCAGCCCATCTGCTCGATTTCCACCAGCAGATGCGCGAACCAGTAGGACTGCACGGCCTCGCGGAAGTTCGCGGCGGGATATTCGGGCACGCGGCGGCAGATGTCGGCGGTTTCCAGCAGCTCGGCCTTCTTCGCGAGGTCGCTCTCGCGGGCGGCCTCCTCCTCGCAGAGGTCGGCATAGCGGTTGGCCCACGTGACGCAGGCGTCAAGCACGATCCGGATGCCCTGCAGGAAGGCAATCTTGCGGTAGTCGCCGCTCTGGCATTTGAGCGCGGCCATGCTCTCGTCGACCATTTCCCTGATGCCGCGGATGCCCCTGGTCAGCACCAGATTGTAGTTGGCGCAGCCGGAGCCCAGGGAGACGTTCATCACGTCGTAGAGCATGCCGGATTTGATGTAGGGGCGCGGATCGATGCCGTAGAGATCCTTGTAGTAGAGGTCGGAGACATCGCGGACGGTGCGGCCCTTCCACTGATTGTAGACCCCCATCATGATGTCCTTGGTCTCGTCCGGGATGACGATTTCGCCAAGAGAGCAGATCTTGGCCATGTCCATCTCGTCCTTGATCCAGTCGCAGCTCCACTCGGGATAGGCGTAGAGGCCGCAGCGGATGCTGGTGAGGGTGCCGACGACAGGGTTTTCGTCCAGGAAGAGCTTCTTGGTCAGCAGCAGACGCTCGAGCAGCTTCGCGCGCAGAAGGACGGGCTCCTCGCCGGGATTCTCCTCGTAGACGGCCTTGAGCACGCTCAGGCGCTCGGGGTCCATCTGCTGGTTGGTGTCGGTGACAATGCCCTTGCACAGGCGGATGCGGTCGTCGGCCGTGGCCCAGTCCACGGCATATGTGCCGTGCCCGGCCTTTTCGGCGGCGATGGCGGCGGGTGTTCTTTCGGGGGTGAACATCTGTTCTTCTCCTTGATGTGAAACAGGGTGATCGGCGTGAACAGCTTGAACTGACTGCGGAGAGCGGGAGGCTGTCTCCCCTCTCCCTGAGAGAGGTGTTCGCTGATGTGCCAATTGCCAGAACTGTGCCAAATTTCACACGAGAATAAAGAACGGTGATTCCAGATAGTTGCCATAATCTGTCTGCGGAAGGGCGCAGTCACATGTCCTTTTTCATGGACATTATTGACCTTGAAATAGGACAATAGTATCCTGAAATGAGGACATATGAGGACAGACAGGCGGGCCGGACGCCGGCGCGGCAGGCCATCCGTGCACTGCCGCACAAGACGGGGCCGCTGCCGGGGAGCGCGCGGATGAAGCGGAACATCGAACCGAAAGACATCGAGGCCTTTTTCGAGTCGGTCGGCGTCAACAGGGCCATACTCGAGCCCCTGCACTCGGGCATAGCCATCTTCAACAGCCAGGCCAGACTGGTCTTTGCCAACGCCACCTACAAGAAGATGTACCGCCTCGACGACAGCTGCATCGGCCTGGATGCCACGGAATTCTTTCTGACGGCCGGGCAGGGCATCATGGAGCTGCTCAAGACGGGCGAGGCCAATTCCTGCGCCTCGGTCACCGTGAACGGCCTCTACGGCGTCACCTACCGCTGGCCGCTCAGGGACGGGCAGGGGCGCGTGGCCGGCTGCATGACCGAGAACATCTCCGTGTCCCCGCAGAAGGACAGAATCAGCGAGGTGCAGCAGATTATCGACGAGCTCGAGGACTACAGCGGCTGGACCAGCACCTTCAGGCCGCGGCAGAGCACGGAGCTCGTCACCTTCGACTCCATTGTCGGGGAGAGCGCCTCCATGCGCGTCCTGAAGGAGATGGGCCGGCATTTCGCTAGGCACGACGAGCCCGTGCTCATCCTGGGCGAGAACGGCACGGGCAAGGACCTGGTGGCCCAGGCCATACACGCGGGCAGCGCCCGCCGGGACAAGAACTTCGTGACTGTCAACTGCGCGGCCATTCCGGCCGAGCTCATGGAATCGGAGCTCTTCGGCTACGAGGCCGGCGCCTTTACAGGCGCGCGCTCCCAAGGGCGGCAGGGGCAGTTCGAGCTGGCCGAGGGGGGCACCATCTTTCTGGACGAGATCGGCGAGATGCCCATGGCCCTGCAGGCCAAGCTTCTTCGCGTGCTGGAAAACCATGAGATCAAGAAGCTCGGCTCGCCTGCGCCGAGCCGCGTGGACTTCCGCCTGATATCGGCCACCAACCGCGATCTGGAGCAGATGGTGCGGCAGGGGCGCTTCCGCGAGGACCTCTACTACCGCCTCAACCTCTTCGATCTGGTCGTTCCGCCCCTGAGAGAGCGCCTGGCGGACATTCCGCTGCTGGCCTATTCCATCATGCGCGGCCTGCTGGGGCCGGAGCGCTCCGCCAGCCTGCGCATCGGCCGCGAGGTGCTCTCCATCTTCAGCGTGCATCCCTGGCGCGGCAACGTGCGCGAGCTGCGCAACGTGCTGACCTACGCCCTCTACTCCATGCGGGAGGGGGAGCGCGAGCTTGCGCCCCGCCATCTGCCGGAGCGCTTCTTCAGCAGGGCGGACAGAGAGTTTCTGGCCGGGAGCGCCGAGCCCGGGCGGCCGGCGGAGCGGCGCGCAGCGCGTGACGTCTCGGGCACGCTTTCGGGAGCGCGGGCGGAGTCCGAGCGCAGAATCATTGCCGAAGCCCTGGCCAAATGCGGGGGCAACAAGGTGAAGACGGCCAGAATGCTCGGCATCGCGCGCAGCTGCCTCTACAAAAAGATTGCGGCGCTGGGGCTGGACGGAGAGGAGCGGGGCTAGGACAGGCCCGCGGACTCAGCGCTTCTGTCCGTTCGCGTAGTCGCACTGCCGGCAGCGGGCCGGGATCAGCTCTGTCGCGTCCTTGTGAAAGGCGCCGGCCCAGGCGCAGATGGTCTGCAGTATGGGCACGCAGGAGCGCCCCTTGTCGGTCAGGCTGTACTCCACCCTGGGCGGAAT
>JAUNSE010000145.1:0-468 GCA_030539415.1 Desulfovibrionaceae bacterium | reverse complement strand
TGCGCTCCACCATGCCGTCGCCGATGAGCTCCTTCAGATTCTGGGCCAGCACGGCATCGGTGATGTTGGCCGTCTCGGCGCGCAGCCGGCCGTAGCGCAGCGTCCCCATGCCGGCCAGCACGCAGATGATGCGCGACTTCCACTTGCCGCCGAAGACGTCGAGACCGTACTCGAGCGGGCAGCGGATATCCTTCTCGAACTTGGGCTGGTACATGGCTTTCCTCCGCAGCGGACAGAAATGGGGACTTTGCGGCATCTGCCGCCCTGTTCCCGGGACGGCGCAGGCCGGCAGCAGGGGTGATACCCCGCGCGGCGTCGCGCGGCAAGGGCCGGAGGGCCGGAGCGGGCCGCTCATAAATTTATGAGCAGCTAAACAATTTGCGGACGACTTCTCTTTCACGGACATCGGGCTATGCTTGCCTCATCTCCAGTGAGCCCGCCGCGGGCAGGAAGCGCGGCGGGCATGCC
>JAUNSE010000144.1:3453-5668 GCA_030539415.1 Desulfovibrionaceae bacterium | reverse complement strand
CTTCATCCTTGAGCCGGAGATACACTTTGCTGAGATTGTCCGGCACAGGGCAGGAGTTTGTTTTTTTGAGTTCGGACAGAGCCGTCTTCACAAAAGCGGCCTTTTTGAAGGTTGGTCTTCGGGATTTGTCCAGTTTCAGCTTCGCCCAGTCGGCGTCCGATGCGTTGTTCAGGCATTTGTCAGCCCACTCAACTGCTGTCTGCCCATCCGGGCGAGGTCTGCCCAGAGAGGCCATCATGTCGTCGAGTGCGCCAGGAAATCCTCCGATTTTCCTCCCATCGTAAACCAGGCGGCTCGTGGCACCATCAGGTGTGGTATTATTGGCTTTCAGGAGAGTGATGATGTCTTTGCAGACACGTTTGCGAAGTTCCGGCAGGCAGCCTCTGCCGTCTTCGGTTACAAAAAATTCGGGAGGAGTGAGGTCGTCCAGAGTCCCGGCGATCAGCATGCGCATCACGTCCATGAGACTGTCGCTGATGCCCCCGGAAGCGGAAAAGCCGTTTCTCTTTTCATTGTGCACGATGGTGCTGCTGACCTCGTTGATGAGTTCCTTCTCCATTTCGCTGCCCTGCCAGGCTCTGTTGGAGAAGTTCTGCCAGTAGTCCTGCATGACGTCCCTGACATTGAAGACCGGGCTGAAGTCCGGGGGCAGGTTCATGGAGAGGGCGGACATGCGCAGGATGAGGTTGAGCAGGCTGTCGATGGTCGAGATGTTGAGACTCGAGCGGTTGTGCAGTATGCGGTCGACCCAGTCGGCGGCCTCTTCCTTCGAAGGAAAGCCAGGTTCCGGTTCGATTTCTTCCAAGGCGATCTGCTTGAGAGTGAGAATCACACGCTCCTGCATCTCCGCGGCAGCGGCATTGGTGAACGTGATCGCCATCAGGCCGGTCCAGTCGCTGTCCGGCCCATCAGTTGAGCAGGCGGCCCTGGCCATATCGAGACGGCATTTATTGGCGAGGCGCCAGTCATCCTCTGTGCCCGCGGTTGAACGGTCTTTCGGAAGACCAGTTTTGGGATTGAATCGGCCGAGGGCGGCCAGAAATCTCCTGGTCAGGGTGTAGGTTTTTCCCGACCCGGCCGAGGCCTTGATCTGGACCATCTCGGGCTGTGGGGAGCCCTCTTCGGTAATGGCGATATGTGGCGTTTCGGGCATGGTTTCTCCCGGCCGCTTTTGCGGCGGCTCAGTTGTTCCGGCCTGTCCCTCCGTCCCGAAAAAGTCCGTCCAGTCAGAAGTTTTCTTAAAGCATGACTTGAAGCAAGACAGAGAAAAAGCCAGTTTGTGATAAAGACTTGCGTCTTGTTCTGATTTGGTGGTTTCTGAGGTGCGCGATTTTTGCGCGATCGCGCGAAGCGGCCTGTCGGACAGGCTGCTCGGGAAGCATAGAGTGAACAGGCCGCCGGGTCAACTGGTCCGCGGCAATCTCCGCGAAGCCCCGGACAGGGCCCGCTGCGGGGAGCCGGGCAGAACGTCGGACGCCTGCCTGGCTTGCGCAGGGACGGGAAAGACTTTTCGCCCTGTCCGCGTCCTGCTTGTGCGCAGGGCAGTCCTGAACAGGCCGGCTGAACAGGCTCCCGCTGCTGAACAGCCCGGCTGTTGCTGAACAGGCCGGTCCTCTCCCGAACAGCGGACAGGACAGGTGAACAGGCTCTTGGGAACAGCTCCTGCCCGGGAACAGAAAAAGGGGGGCGCGGATGTCTTCCGCGTCCCCCTTGGGCGGCCTCAGAGGCCGAAAACAGGTGGAAAGGCCTTGTGCGGGCAGGCCGCTACTTTGCGGGCTGCATGCCCTTCAGATGGCACTGGCCGGTGGACTCGAGCACGGCGCGCCACAGATCGGAGGCGATGTTGAGGCGCCTGCGCTCCCAGGTGACAAGCTCGAGAGGCATGTGCACGTAGCGGCTCTGAATCTGGGCCACGACCAGACCGGTCTTGCCGGCCATGGCGGCATGGACGGCGTACTGGCCGAGGAAGCCGCAGTAGACCTTGTCGTTCGCGGCGGCCGGCACGGAGCGGACCATGTAGCTCGGATCGATGTACTTCAGGGTGGGGGCGATGTCCTTGTCCTTGAAGTACTCCTTTATCTTTTTCTTCAGGAAGCTGCCGATATCACCGAGGATCTTGTTGCCGGACTTGTCGGTCGTCTCGGTGGCGGGCAAAAGGTGCTGGCCGGCGCCCTCGGCCACCACGATGACCGCGTGGCCGCGCTCCTTCAGGCGC
>JAUNSE010000144.1:0-3443 GCA_030539415.1 Desulfovibrionaceae bacterium | reverse complement strand
TCCGCCCTCGCCCTCGAGCTCGAAGCGGGCCTCGGGGATGAGGACGAAGTTGACCTCCTTCATGGCCAGGGTGGCGCGGGCGGCGATGAAGCCGGACTCGCGGCCCATCAGCTTGACCATGCCGATGCCGTAGGGGGCGCCGAGGGCCTCGGTGTGGGCGCACTCGATGGCCTCGCTGGCCTTGCCCACGGCGGTCTCGTAGCCGAAGGACTGGGGGATGAAGCTGATGTCGTTGTCGATGGTCTTGGGGATGCCCACCACGGCGATGTCGAGCTTCCTTTCGGTGACCCTCTCGAAGATGGCCTGGGCCGCGCGCATGGTGCCGTCGCCGCCGATGATGAAGAGCATGTTGATGTTGTGGCGCACCAGGGTGTTGACGATCTCGTTCACATCCTGCGGGCCGCGGGAGCAGCCCAGGGTGGTGCCGCCGAACATGTGGATGTCCTTCACGTTGTCGGGCTTGAGCTCGACGTGCTTGTAGCCGTACTTCTCGATGAAGCCCTCGAGGCCGTAGCGGAAGCCGAGCGTGGTCTTTATGCCGTAGCCGTGATGGCATTCCATGACGATGGCGCGGATGACATCGTTGAGGCCGGGGCACAGGCCGCCGCAGGTGACGATGGCCGCCCGGCATTCGGCGGGGGCGAAATGGAGCTTCCTGCGCGGGCCGGCGGTCTCGAAGTCCAGCATGAAGGGCTTCTCGATGGCGGTGCACAGGTCTTCGTCGATGATGATGGGTGTCTTCTGGTCGTCCTCCCATCCCTTGTAGTTGAGGGGCGAGTCCACGTTGCGGGAGCCCAGGGTGGGGATGGTCGGATCGATTTTCAAGAGATTCTGGCGAGTCATGGTGTTCGAGCTTCCTCGGGGGAATACTGTGTGATCGGGGCCGGTCGGGGTGCGGCAGGGCCGAATAGATTGCGGCAAAAAATCGGAAAAGGCAAACGCTCTTCTGCCGGCCCGCGACCGGCTCGGGGCGTTCCGAAACCGTCTGTACGCCGTCTTTCCGCTCGGGGGCGTGACGGCATGACGGCGTTTTGCTGTCTCGCGTGTTCCTTTAGCCGCCGGCGCTGTCACAGTCAAGAAATGTTTTTTTGCCTGCATGGACGGCAGTTTGCATGCTGTTTGTCCTGTCCCGCCAGCTTTTGCGCGCTTTTTGTCCGGGTTTTTCGGCGCGCTTCCTGCATCCTTTCCCGCACCTGCCGCAGGGAAGGCCGTCCTGCCGGCCCTGTCCGCCGCGCGGAAGCCTGCGCGGCCCCTCCGCGGAGGCCCGGAAGGCCTTTCAGGGGCTTTTGCGGTCTTCCGCTGTCCGGGCGGGCCGGCCCCCGGCTCCCGCGCCGTCCCCGCCGGGGCCTTCGGCCCGTCAGGCGGGACGCTCTTTTCGCCGCCGCCCTGTTTTGTCCTTTGCCTGATCAACGTGAAAAACGGCAGTCCGTTCTTTTTTTCTCCGCCGCCGGGGCCTGAAAAACCGTCCGATAAAGAAGGAAGCGCGGACTGTTCCTTTTCTTTGTGAAAAATGGGTCATGTGTCCGGCATTACGTGATCCGTGCGCCTTGCGTTGACAAAATGGAGTCACTGGGCGAAAATGCTGCATAATTTATCTTTCTGCTCTCAAGGCGATCCTGTCATGCCCATATACGGCCTCAGCTATCACAAACTTGTCCAGACCAGCTATTTCCACAGCGACGGCCCCCTGTCGCTGCGGGACGCCTGCGTCGTGGCCCTGGATCAGGGCCAGGTCCTGGCCCGCGTCGTCTCCGGCCCCCACGAGGACCTGGAGGACGCGGAAGTCGAGTCTCTTCCCCGCGTCCTGCGCGCGGCCGGCCAGGAGGATTTCGATCAGGATCTGCACAATGCGGAGATGGCCCGGACGGCGGGCGACTTCTGGAAGGACAGGGTGCGCGAGCGCGGCCTGGACATGAAGCTGGTCGACGTCGAGGTCTTCCTGGACCGCAGCAAGATCATCTTCTACTTCACGTCCATGTCCCGCATCGACTTCCGCGAGCTCGTCAAGGACCTGGTGCACGAGTACCGGGTGCGCATCGAGTTCCGGCAGATCGGCGTGCGGCACGAGACGCAGATGATCGGCGCCGTGGGCAACTGCGGCATGGTCTGCTGCTGCCGCCGCTACCTGCATCAGTTCGCGCCCGTGACCATACGCATGGCCAAGGAGCAGAACCTCTTCCTCAACCCCTCCAAGGTCTCGGGCATGTGCGGGCGCCTGCTGTGCTGCCTGGCCTACGAGCAGGAGAGCTACGAGAAGTTCCACAACGAGTCCCCCAGGCTCGGCAAGCGCTACATGACGGCGGAGGGCCAGTTCAAGGTCATCCGCTCGAACATGTTCCACAGCTCCGTGACCTGCGTCGCGGAGTCCGGGGACGAGGTGAAGTTCTCGCTGGACGCGTGGAACGCCCTGGAGCCCCGGCGCGTGGAGGGGAACGCCGGCCCGTTCCGGGACGGCGAGCGTCCCGCCAGAACATCGGACGCGCCGGAAGGCGCGGCCCCCGAGGCCGGCGCCGAAGGCGCCGAGAAGCCCCGCGAGGGGCGGGACGAGCGCCGCGGGCGCGCCCCGCAGCGCGGCGAGAAGCGCCAGACCTTTGTCACCGGGCGCATGTCCTTCCGCCAGCAGACGCGCCGCTCGCAGGAGGCCCTGAAAAGGGAGGCCGCGGGCAGGGAGGCGCCGGCCGCGCGGGAAGCCGGCAGGGAGGCCCCTGGCAGGGACAGCCAGGCGGAGCCCGCCGCAAGATCCGCGCAGCCCCCAAGGGAGCAGGCCCGGGACCAGGCGCGTGAGCCGGCCGGCCGCGAGTCCCGCAGGGAGCCCCCGAAAAGGGAGGCGCCCAGAAAGGAGCAGTCCGGACGTCCCCCGAGGCGCCCGCGTGAGGAGGGAGAGCAGCCCGAGCCGCACGGAGCCAGGCGCGGCCGGGAGGCCAGGCCAGAGGGACGCCCCGATCCGAAGGCGGAGCGGGGCAGGGGGCCGAAGCCCCCGCAGGGCCGTCCCGAACAGCGGCCGGACCATCAGGAGCAGGCAAATCAGAAGGCCGCGCGGCGCGGTCCGGAGGAGCAGCGCGCTCCTGCCGGCGGACGCCAGGACGGCTGAGTTTGGAAATTGGAGCGGCCGGCCTGGCCAGGGCGGACCGCTTCCGGGTGAAGCAGGAACAAGGACCAAGTGGAGGGCATTCCGTTGCAGAACAAGACTTTTTACGTCACGACACCCATATATTATGTCAATGACAATCCTCATCTCGGCCACGCCTACTCGACCATTGTCGCGGACGCCATGGCCCGCTTTCACAAGGTAAAGGGTGAGACGACGCTCTTCTGCACGGGCACGGACGAGCACGGGGACAAGATTGTCAAGGCCGCGGCCAAGAAGGGCCAGAGCCCGCAGGAATTCGTCGACAGCGTCAGCGGCCGCTTCCGCGACCTGTGGCCCAAACTGCAGATTGCCA
>JAUNSE010000143.1 GCA_030539415.1 Desulfovibrionaceae bacterium | reverse complement strand
CGGCAAAAGACCAGTGCCGTGTCCATTTTTTCCGCAGCCGTAAAAGAGCGCGCAGCCGGACAAGCGCGCGGCTTCCGGCTGCGGGCCCGCACTCAGTTCCCTTTCGCCCGGGAGCCGGCTTCCGCGTCGGAGCCGGCTGCGGCACTGCTTTCGGCGGAGGCGGCGGCACTGGCAGAAGAGGAGGCGGAAGAAGAGGAGACCGCTTCGGCCTCTGCTTCGGCTTTTGCCCCGGCTGCGGCGGCACTGGCGGAAGAGGAGGCTGCGCTCGCCGCGGCAGCGGCTTTTGCCTCTGCTTCGGCATTTGCGCCGCTCCCGGCCTCCGCCCTGGCGTCCGCTTCGGATTCGCCTCCCTTTTCATCGGTCCCTGCTTCGGCCTCCTCCTTCCCCCGGTCCTTCGCGGCCTGGGCGTCACGGCCGCGGGGCGGCCTGTCGTCCTCCAGGGTGCCGTCCAGGGCCTGGCGCACGAGCTCCCTGGCCAGCATGAACTGCCTGGCCGGAGTGTCGGCCTGATGGTCGAGCTTGGCCGTGAGCAGGCGGCGCAGGATGAGGCCGCAGGCGGGACCGGAGGGCAGGCCCATCTTCATGAGGTCGCTGCCGTTCAGATCCGGGGTCATGCTGCGCCAGGAGGTGATGTAGCGCGAGAGGGTGCGGCGGATTTCGGGCGTGTTCTCCTCGGCCAGCACCCAGAGCAGGCATTCGGTGGGCAGATCGCGCAAAAGGGCGCAGACGGCGCTGGGCTTCGGCTGCGCGCCCTTCGCGAACATCTTGCGCAGCGCGGGCCTCACGTAGCGGGCCTTCTCGCGGCCCTGCATGACCAGGGTCTTGCAGGCCTCGGGCAGGCCGAGCTTTCTGAAGCAGATGAGGGCGTCGCTGTAGCTCAGCGGCCCGACCAGCGCGAGGAAGTAGACAAACCAGTTTCTGGTGCGCTCGTCCAGATAGAGCAGCTTGTACCAGCCCATGACCTTGGCGGCGCGCATGAGGGACTTCTCCCTGGCCCCGCCGACGGAGAGCTGCGGGTGCAGGTTCTGCAGCACGCCGAGCTCGTTCAGGCGCATCAGCACGAGAATGGGATGCTCCTCGTCGCAGATGGTCTCGAACTCGTGAAAGACGCGGGCCGGCGAGAGCTTGTCCAGCAGGCGCAGGGAGAGGGCGTTGCGGATGAGCTTTTCCGTGTCCGCGCCGATGCGGAACTGGTAGCGCTGCTCGAAGCGGGCGGCCCTGAGCATCCGGGTGGGGTCCTCCACGAAGCTCAGCGTGTGCAGCACGCGTATGGTGCGGCTGCGCATGTCCTGCTGGCCGCCGAAAAAGTCCACGATCTGGCCCATGGGCTCGCAGTCCAGGCGCAGGGCCAGGGCGTTGATGGTGAAGTCGCGCCGGTAGAGGTCCATCTTGATGGAGGAGAGCTTGACCGTGGGCATGGAGGCCGGCGACTCGTAGAACTCCAGTCTCGCCGTGGCCACGTCCACGCGCTGCTCCCGGCCCTCGGCGTCGTGATAGACCACGCAGGCGGTGAGAAACTTCCTGTGCATCCTGGTGCGGCCGTCAAGGCGCTGGGCCAGGGCCTGGGCGAAGGCCATGCCGTCGCCCTCGACCACGAGGTCGATGTCCTGGTTCGGGACCTTGAGCAGCAGGTCGCGCACAAAGCCGCCCACAACATAGACGGGCATGTCGATTTCGCGGCCGAGCGCGGCCACGAGCTGCAGCAGCCGGAAGGTGGCCTTGGGCAGCTGATCCTGCAGGGCCTTGGCCATGTGCCTCGTCTTCGCCTCGAGTCCGCGCGGATCCCCGTCCGCCGGAGCGTCCATGCGCCCGGGCTCGGCAGCGAAGATGCCGATGAGGTCGGTGCGCGTCACCACGCCGATGACCTCCTCGTCGCGCACGATGGGCACAAGGCGCTGGCGCCGGCCCACGATGACGCTGGTGAGCTCCTTTAAGGAAGCGTCCGGGGGCAGGCAGATGACCGGACGGTGCATGTACTCGTCCACCCTGAGGTCGGCCAGGCCGTGCCCCCTGGCCTTCTGGGCGGTCTCTCCGTCCATGATGCCCACGCACTTTCTGGTTCCCTTGGCGAAGACCGGCACGGCCTTGAGGCCGAAGTGCAGCATGAGCTCGTCCGCCTCGCCCACGCTGCGGCCCGTCTCGAGGCCCACGGCCGGGGAGGACATGTAGTCCTGGGCCTTGCGGTCGCCGGACTGCTGCATGTAGAGGGCGTTCAGAAGGGCGTCGCGCACCTGGGTCAGGGACTTGTCCCTGATGCTCGCCGAGGCGGCGTAGACATGGCCGCCGCCCCCGAGGGCGCGGCAGATGTCGCCCACATTGATGGAGGAGAAGCGCGAGCGGGCCACCACCTGTATGCGGTCGTCCATGCGGCCGATGGCGAAGAGCACGGGAAACTTCTCCATCTCCATGAGCTTGTGGGCCAGATAGGCGAAGTCCCCCAGATAGTGCTCGAGGGTGGTTTCGGCCAGCACCACCTGCTCGCCGCTGAAGGTGTAGGTCTGCGCGGACTCGAGCAGGCTGTTCAGGGCCTGCACGTGGGTGCGGGTCATCTCGAAGGCCAGCTGATCGCTGATGGCATTGGTGTCCATGCCCTGGCGCATGAGCCAGGCCGCGGCCTCCAGGTCCTCGCCGGTGGTGGAGGAGTAGGAGAAGGAGCCGGTGTCCGAATAGAGGCCCATGCCGAGCACGGTGGCGGTCTTCGCGGGCAGGGTGAAGCCCTTTTCCTTGAGCCTGAAGACCAGCAGGGTGGTCACCGCGCCGACGGTGGAGAAATGGGTGAGGTGGGGGTGAATGTCGTCGCTGGTGTCCGGATGATGGTCCCAGGCCTCCACGCGGATGCCCGGATTGTCGAGCAGGGGCCAGACATGGCGCAGTCTGGAGCGCTGGCGCGTGTCCACCACGATGAGCTGCTCGTAGGGCGAGAAGTCCAGACCCTGCATGTCCACGAAGCGGCAGCCGGGCACAAGCTCGCCGGCGCTTGCGCCAATCTCCTCGTGCAGGCGGTTGAGATTCTTCTCCTGGCTGCCCGGATAGATCAGGTCGCAGGGCGCGTACAGCCTGGCCGCGGCCAGCATGGCCGCGTAGGCGTCGAAATCCGCGTTGGAGTGGCAGGTGACCAGGGTTGTGGTCGGCTGCGGGCTGGCGGCGGAGTCTCTGTCCGGGGATGCGGGTCTGCTCATGGTGCTCCTTGCCCGGGAAGGGCGGGGGAAGGGCGCGGCGCGCGCCTCTGCCTCTTGCGGGGAGAACAAGTATAGCCCCTTTCGGCCCGGACTCCTAGACCCCGCGCCGGCGGCGTTTCCCGGTGCTTCTCAGCGTCCCCTGCCGCCGGTTCCGTCCGGCGTCTGCCGGCCCGCCGCCTCTTCCGGCCCCGCTCCAGAGCCCGGCTGTCCGGCGGAGGAAGCGGGCTGCCCTGGCTCCGGCACGGCTCTTTTCCGCCCCAGGCCGCAGCGCGGATGAAACTGATGGTGCAGGCCGATCAGGCGCTCGGTCTGCACGTGGGTGTAGATTTCCGTGGTGGCCACGTCCGTGTGCCCCAGCAGAAGCTGCACGCTGCGCAGGTCGGCCCCGCCCTCGAGCAGATGGGTCGCGAAGCTGTGGCGCAGGGTGTGCGGCGAGATGGGGCGGGCGATGCCGCAGGCCTTTCCGGCGGCCGAGACCATGGTGTAGACGTACTGCCTCGTGAGGCGCCCGCCCCTGCCGTTCACAAAGATCTGCGGGCAGCGCGGGTGCAGCCTCGGGCGCACCTCCTCCAGGTATTTCAGCAGGCGCTCCTGGGCCTCGTCGTGCAGGGGCACCAGCCGCTCCTTGCTGCCCTTGCCGAAGACGCGCAGCATGCCCCGCTGCAGGTCCGCGGCCTGCAGGGGCAGGTTCACCAGCTCCGAGACGCGCAGGCCCGCCGCGTAGAGCAGGTCCAGAATGCAGGCGTCGCGCCGCCCGGCCAGCGTCGAACTGTCCGGCACGGCCAGAAGCTTCTTCGCCTCCCGCACCGAGAGAAAGACCGGCAGGTGCATGGGGAGCCTGGGATTGACGGCGTCCTCGCAGGGATTGAGAAAGGAGAGGCCGGCCTCCTGCATCCAGTCGAAGAGCGAGCGCAGGCCGGCCAGGCGCCGGGCCATGGTGCGGGCCGTCTGCCCGCGGGCGCGCCCGAAGGCCAGGTAGAGCAAAATGGTGTCCTGGGTGATCTCCTGGCGTCCGGCCTCCCTGGAGACGATCCAGGGGCCGGGATGGACCAGCGGCTGGGGCCGGTTCTTCTGGTCCGCGAGATTTTCCATGAAGAGCAGAAAGTCCGCAATGTCCTGGGTGTAGGCCATGACCGTGGCCGTGGACAGGCCGCGCACGGCAAGCAGGCTGTCCAGCCAGGGGGTGATGCGCTCGCAGGCCATGGCCAGAGTCGGGGGACAGAGGGGCTGCGTCTCGTGTGTGACGGACCTGGGAGTCATGGGCCTCCTGCCGGCCTGTTTGTGTCCTTTCTGCCGGCCTGTGCCGCGGGCGCTCCGGGGACGGGGGTGTCCCGGGATCCGCCCCGCGTGTTCTGCGAAAGACCCTAGGCAGATGCGCCGCCGTGGTCAAGAGCATGGCCCGGGGCAGAGCAGGATCGCCCCCTCTGCCGGGGAGCTGCCGCCCCTCCTGCCGGGGCGCGGGACGGAAAACGCTTTTTGACAGGCCCGCGGGCAGTGCGTACATTGGCTGTTCCATCCCGCAGACACGCGCTTTTTTTCCGCCCGAGCGGGCCTTTGCCGGCCCTTCGCGAACCCTTCGCGGGGCAAGCCGGCGGACATGAAGAGCGCATGAGGAATGATCAGTGACACAGCATTCAGCAGACAGCGCCTTGCAGGGCATGCCCGTGTGGATCGGCCTCGGCTCCAACTCGCCCGACGCGCCGCAGAGGCTCGAGGCGGCCCTGGCCGGCCTTGCGGCCATGGACGGCCTCGCCATAGCGAAGGTTTCGCCCGTCTACCGCACCGAGCCGCAGGACTATGCCGACCAGCCCTTCTTTTACAATCAGGTGCTCGAGGCCCGTGCCGACGCGCGCTGGCACCCCGTGGCGCTGATGCGCGCCCTGCTGGAGCTCGAGGCCTCCCTGGGACGCCGGCGCAGCCCGGACCCGGCCCTGCGCTTCGGCCCCAGGGCCATAGACATCGACATGCTGCTGTGCGGGGAGGGGGGTGCTCTCGCCTCGGACGATCCGGTCTGCCTGCTGCCCCATCCCAGGCTTGTCCGCAGGGCTTTCTGGCTCGTGCCGCTGCGTGACATTGCCCCGCATCTTGCGATACAAGGGGAAAGCGTCGGGACGCATCTTGCGCGCCTTGCGTGGACCATGGAAGACAATATCATTTTTCAGGAGCAGCCCGGCGCCGCCGGCAGCCTGATTCCGGGGGAAAGCAATGATTAAATGGATAGTTCTGGCTGTGGCGGCCTACATTCTGTACAGGCTCTTTGCCAACGACCTCTTCAAGAAGCGCCAGAAGGAGGAGAAGGTCGACGAGAAGGAGATGGAGCGCAAGGTGAAGGCCGGCGAGATGGTCAAGGATCCCGTCTGCGGCGCCTATGTCTCCGTGGATGACTCCATCACCGTGCGCGACGGTGCCACCACCCATCACTTCTGCAGCTACGACTGCCGCGAGAAGTTCCTGAAGCGCCTCGAGGAGGGCGGCCGCGAGCTGCCCGATC
>JAUNSE010000142.1 GCA_030539415.1 Desulfovibrionaceae bacterium | reverse complement strand
CGCGCGCCTGTGCGCAGGTTCATGCATGCCAGAGCCGTGTAAAGGCTGACCCAAAGTCATGTTAAACAGTGCCGGCGGCGGGGTCAAGAAAAGATCTGAACCTTCGGGAGAGGGAGGCGTCGCGCGGAACAGCGGCCGGCCGCGCCCCCATATCACTTGAATTGGCTATTTTAGTCGGCTATTGTTTGCCCCGTCCGGCCGGGGCGGACCTGCCGCGCAGAAATTTTTTGCGGAAGGCCTCTCTGGCGGCGTAACAGACAATCCACTGACATCAGGGAGGAGCCTCCCTGCCCTCGCGGAAAACCTGCCGGACGGCCGAATCGGGGCCGCTCCGTGCCGGCTTCGCGCGGAAAGGGGGCGGAGAGAATATCATGAAAGTTATCATCATGTGCGGCGGCAAGGGCACAAGACTGCGCGAGGAAACCGCAATCAAGCCCAAGCCCATGGTCGAGATCGGCGGCAAGCCCATTCTGTGGCACATCATGCATATCTACAGCCGTTTCGGCTACAAGGACTTCATTCTGCCCCTGGGCTACAAAGGCGAATACATCAAGCAGTATTTCGCCGACTATCACCGCAGGCACACCAATTTCACCGTGGACCTGAAGACCGGCGACATCGTCACCGACAAGAGCGATATCGAGGACTGGCGCGTGACCCTGTGCGACACGGGCGAGGAGACGCTGAAGGGCGCCCGCCTGAAGCGCGTGGCGCGCTATATCGACACCGACCGCTTCATGGTGACCTACGGCGACGGCGTCTCCGACATCGATATCGACGCCCTGGTCCGCTTCCACAAGGAGTCCGGCTGCATCGGCACCTTCACCGGCGTGCGCATGCCCTGCCGCTTCGGCGCCGTGCGGACGGACGAGGCCGGCAAGATCCTCTCCTGGGAGGAGAAGCCGGTGCTCAACGAATACATCAACTGCGGCTTTTTCGTCTTCAAGCGCGAGTTCCTGGACTACCTCAGCGAGGACGAGTCCTGCGACCTCGAAAAGGAGCCGCTGCAGCGTCTGGCTGCCGAAGGGCAGCTCTCCATGTATCCGCATCCCGGCCAGTGGCAGTGCATGGACACGCTGCGCGACAGCATGCTGCTCAACGGCCTGTGGAATTCCGGCAAGGCCTTCTGGACCGGAGGGAAGTAAGGCATGTTTCACAATGTCTACAGAGGCAAGCGCGTTTTCGTCACCGGCCACACCGGCTTCAAGGGCTGCTGGCTGTGCGCCTGGCTGCTGAGCCTGGGCGCGGAGGTCATCGGCTATTCCAGGGACATTCCCACCAGCCCCTCGCACTTCGAGGCCATGCACCTCGCCGAGCACATCACCGATCTGCGCGGCGACGTGCGCGACAGAGACGCCCTGGTCGCGGCGATGAAGGAGGCCAGACCCGACTTCGTCTTCCATCTGGCCGCCCAGGCCCTGGTGCGCCTGTCGTACGACCAGCCCGCCGAGACCTTCGAATCCAACATCCTCGGCACGATGAACGTGTGCGAGGCCGTGCGGCAGACGCCGTCCGTGCGCTCCCTTGTCCTCATCACCTCGGACAAGTGCTACCGCAACGACGAGCAGGTCTGGGGCTACAGGGAGACCGACCATCTCGGCGGCTACGATCCCTATTCCGCCTCCAAGGGCTGCGCCGAAATTGTGGCCCATTCCTATTTCCGCAGCTTCTTTGCCGGCGGGAAGGGCCCTGCCTGCGCCACAGTGCGCGCCGGCAACGTCATCGGCGGCGGCGACTGGGCGCTGGACCGCATCGTGCCCGACTGCGCCCGCGCCTGGGCGGCCGGGGAGTCCGTGAAAATCCGCAGCCCCCATGCCACCAGGCCCTGGCAGCTGGTGCTCGAGCCCCTGTCCGGCTATCTCTGGCTGGGCGCGCTGCTCTACGAGGGCGACACAAGCCGTCCCTTCCCCCTGTCGGGCGAAGCCTACAATTTCGGTCCCGCCGCTGATGTGAACAATCCCGTGAGCGATGTGGTGAGCGCGCTGGCCAAGCACTGGACCGGCTTCACCAGCGAAATGGACCTTTCGCAGCAGATGGACCGCAAGGAGTGCACCCTGCTCAAGCTCTGCTGCGACAAGGCGCTCGCCTATCTGAACTGGAAAGCCACGCTGACCTTCGAGGAAACCATCCGCTACACGGCCGAATGGTATCAGCGCTACTACACCGGCGGCGGCAGGGAGGAGTCCATGTTCTCGTTCACGCTGGGCCAGATTGCCGCCTACACCAATGCCGCGGCCATGCGCGGGCAGGCCTGGATCGAACCCGCCGGAGACGCCCGATGAGCGCCGTCGCCCTGAAGGGCACGCGCATAGCGGGCGTGGACTACATGCCCCTGAAGGTCATCGACACGCCCGGAGGGGCGGTCATGCACATGCTGCGGCCGGACATGCCGCTCAACCCCGGCCTTGCCGTCAGGGACGGACAGACAGTGGTGGGTGCGGGTGAAATCTACTTCTCCGAAGTCCTGCCCGGCTGCGTCAAGGCCTGGAAGCGCCATACCCGGCAGACGCAGCACTTTGCCGTGCCGTCCGGACTGCTGGGCATAGCCCTGTACGACGACAGGCCCGGCTCGCTGACGCGCGGCGCCCTGCAGACCTTCCGTCTGGGCCGCTCGGGCCTGTATGCCCTGCTCCGCATACCCTGCGGCGTCTGGTACGGCTTCACCGCCCTGAACGGGAGCCCGGCCATCATCTGCAATGTGGCCGACATTCCCCATGACCCCGCCGAAGGCGTCAAGGTCGCGCCGGACAGCCCCGAAGCCGCAGCCATTCCCTTTGACTGGACAAAGGCCTTTCCCGCGGACTCCGCGGAATAGGGCCGGATTCGGGCCGGACCTTCCAGCCGGAGCAATCCGCGCAGGACGGTGCCGGCCCGCCTTGCGCAGGGCGGCCGCAGCGCATTCCGCCTGAGAGGAACAGATTATGACTTTTGTGGAAATTATGGCCAGGACGCTGGCCGACAGACCTTTCGATGCTCCCGAGAGAAGCGCCCGCACCCTGCTCAAGGCCTGGTGGCGCGTCTGCCGCCCTCCCTTCTTCATCACCGCCGCCATTCCCGTGCTGGTCGGTCTGGCCTTTGTCATGCGCATGGGCGTGCCGCTTGACAGCAGCCTGTGGCTGCGCCTTGTTGCTCTGCTTGTGGGCTGCGGCCTCGGCCTCACCATCGCCAATGTGGCCAACGAACTCTTTGACTATGTGCTCGGCGTGGACGATCAGGAGGACAGCATCGGCGGAACCGGCGTCATACAGAGCGGCCTCATCTCCTGCAGGGAGCTTTTCATCGCCACAATCGCGCTGGTCATTGCCACGCTGGCCATAGGCATAGGCCTGGTCTGCACGCTGCCGCCGGACATGCGCCCGGTGCTCATCGTGCTGACGCTCTTCGCGGTGGGCTCGGCCGTCTTCTACGTCGCTCCGCCCATACGCTACGGCTGCCGCGGCTGGGGCGAGGTCATGGTCGGCATCAACATGGGCTTCATCATCGTCGGAGCCTCCACAGCCATTCTGGCCCAGAGCTTTGACCTCCGCGCGCTCGGCGCGGCTCTGCCCGTTGTCGGCATGGTGGCCGGCATCCTCTATTACCAGAGCCTTCCGGAAATCGAGACGGACGCCAGGGCCGGCAAGAAGACGCTGGCCAACATTCTGGGCAAGGACCACGCGCTTTTTGTCTTCAGGCTGTGGTGGCCGGCGGTCTGGATAAGCATGGGCAATCTCTGGCTGTGCGGCCTGGCCGGCTGGCCAGTGATCTTCTGTCTGGTCTCGGCGCCTCTGTGGTGGAAGGCTCAGCGCCTTGTGGCCGCCTGCGGCGACGGCGACTGGCTGCCGCTGGACAAGCACGGCTACCTTGTCCGCCTGTGCTACCTGATTTCCGGTGCCGCGCTTATCTGGGGCGTTGCCTGGCGCTAGACTGGAAAGACTGCCGCACGCGGACAGGCGAATGGATTTGACAATGCGGAAGGCGCCGCGCACCTCTCAATCGGAGGGCGCGGCGCCTGCTGCTTCGCGCCCGGAGAAGCGGAGTTTGGGGCTGCGGGCGAAAGACGGAAACAACTCAGGAGCCCAGCAGCTGGCCGAGCCCGCGGAAGACGCAGATGCAGCCGGCGGCTCCGATGATCAGCAGCAGGATGCGCTTGAAGGTCGCCTGATTGATGCGTCTGGCAATGGGCAGACCGGCTATCATCCCGATGACCGTGGCCGGGCCGCCGAACAGGGCGTATCTGAAGACTTCCTCCGAATAGAGGCCGGCGCCTGCATGGGCGGCGATGGTCATGCCGCAGACGATGAGCGTGAAGACATTCATGGAGCCCATGGTCTCCATCTTCTCCCAGCCGGCATAGATGGAGTAGATGGCGACCGGCGGATTGCCGAAGCCGATGGACGTGTTGATGAAGCCGGAGAAGAAGCCGGCCGTGGCGCCGGCAGTTCCGGAATCGCCGTGCGGAGCGCCGGCTTTGTGCAGGAACTGCCAGAGCACGAAGAGAATCATGATCGTGCCGGCAGCCAGCTGAAGGACGGACGTCGGCAGAATCAGCAGAATGCCGAGGCCCGCGAGGGAGCCGGGCAGGGCGCCGGCTATCATGGCCTTCAGGGACTGCCAGCGGGTGGAGCGCCAGTAGACCCAGCTCATGGCCGCGGAAATGATGGCCACGCATAGACAGGTGGCCGGGACAAGCGTCTGGGCGTGCATGGCACCGGCCACAATGGGCAGGGCGACCATGGCGGCACCCATGCCGCCGACACTGTTGACAAATCCTGCCAGAAACCAGGCGAAGGCAAAGAGCCAGAAGGAATAGTCTTCGATCATTGCGGAAAACCGGGATGGATGGTTGGGAAGCGGGGACTGCCGGGAAGGCCGTCCGGCGCAGGGTAGAAAAAGGGCAGGCCGCGCGCAAGCGGGCCTGCCGAAGAAGCTGTGCTTTCCCTGCCTTCCGGAGGAGAAGGCAGGGAGGAAAGAACGAAGTGTCAGCCCGGCTGAGCCGGCCGCTGCAGTTGTCTAGTAGCCGCCCACGATGCACAGCGGGACGGCCGGCACGTAGGTGATGAGCAGCAGCACCAGAATCAGCAGGCCGATCATGGGCAGAGCGGCTCTGGCGATGGAGGTGATCTTGGTGTTGGAAATGCCGCTGGCCACGAAGAGGTTGACGCCCACCGGAGGAGTCAGGAAGCCGATGGCCAGGTTCACAACCATGATGACGCCGAAGTGCAGGGGCGAGACGCCGACGCCGGTGACCACGGGCAGGAGAATGGGAGTCAGAATGATGATGGCGGCCAGGGCCTCCATGAAGACGCCCACGATAAGCAGCAGGATGTTGATGATGAGCAGAATGACGATCTTGCTGTTGGTGAAGCCGAGAATGGCGCGGGCTATGGTGCCGGGCACATCCTCGATGGTCATGATGTTGCCGAAGATGGTGGCCATGGCCATGAGCACGATAATTGTGGCCGAGGTTTCGGCGGATTCGACGCAGCAGGAGCAGAGCTTTCTGAAGTCGATTTCACGGTAGATGAAGACGCCCACGATGATGCCGTAGAAGGCCGCCACGGCGGCCGCTTCGGTGGGTGTCATGAAGCCGCCGTAGATGCCGCCGAGCACGATGACCGGAACCATGAGCGCCCACTTGGCGTCCCAGAAGGCCCGGGTCATGGTGGAGGCGTTGCGGACGCGGCTCTCGCCCTTCCACCCGCGCTTCTTGGAGTGGAAGTAGGAATAGGTCATCAGAAC
>JAUNSE010000141.1:4737-5722 GCA_030539415.1 Desulfovibrionaceae bacterium | reverse complement strand
GATTTTGATGACAGTGGCGCTCTGGGCGGGAGTGGCATGCAGCCACACCAGTCCGAAGGCGAAGGCGCAGATAAGCAGCAAAGCGTGCAGACGTTTCATCGGATCCTCCAAATATGGTTACCGAATTACCCCTAATGAATGAGCGATCCCGCTCCGGCAGGGGACCCGGAGCAGGTGCAGTTTGAGACGTGATATTGCTTCCTTCATCCTGATTTCAGGGGGAAAAGATGAAAGAACGGGAGCTTTCTTCGAGGAGAGCCAGGAACATTGGCCGGCAGCCGTGTGTTGCGGATATTGAGCGGAGTCGTGCGACTCCTCGGACAGCCATAGACCAGAGATGAAAGTCCGGGTACATCTCGAATGAAGACATAACACAAATTTCATGTGCGGTCTATAGGTTGAACCTCTCTGCATTGCAGAAAAAAATATGCCGCTTTGTTCAATTTTGAACAAGAGGAGCAAAAATCACGCCGCGACCTTGTGAATCGCATGTTACAAAAGGAATTTTTACATTAAGTTGAAATTGCCGTATCTTTTTGCTGTCATTGTTCGGAGATTCCGGCTCCCCCGCCTGTGGCGGGGCTGCTCCCGGCGATGGCCCGCCGTTATTTTCGCCCTGCATCAGCTGTCCGCCGCAAGGAGCCGAACATGCCCGAACTGCCAGAAGTCGAAACCGTTGTCCGCACTCTCAGACCTCATATATTTGAAAGGAAAGTACTTTTTCTCTCGACAAGGGGAGGGTCGTGCCTTGCGCCGCAAAGCAGGCCCCTTGATGAGGCCGCGGGGCGCCGCGTCGAGGAAGTGTTCCGCAGGGGAAAATTTATCGCCGTCAGACTGTCCGGCAGAACGGACGGGGAGATCTGCGACCAGCCCGGCGAGCTCTTTCTGATTGTCCATCTGCGCATGACGGGCAGCCTCATGGCGCACGACTGCCCGCCGGACGCGCCCGAATCCTGGGTCGAAAGTCTCTGCGGCAAACACACCC
>JAUNSE010000141.1:0-4727 GCA_030539415.1 Desulfovibrionaceae bacterium | reverse complement strand
GGCCGTCGGGATGTTCGCTGGCGAAAGCGGGGCGGCTTCGTGCGGCCTTGTCTTCAATGACGCGCGCAAGTTCGGCCGCATCTTTCTCGGCAGCCGGACGGAACTGGAGAGCTGGCCATCCTGGAGCAGGCTCGGCCCCGAACCCCTGACGATGGGAAGGGAGGCCTTTGCCGCAGCACTGAAGGGACGGCGGGCCATCAAGGCCGTGCTCATGGACCAGACTGTGCTGGCCGGTGTCGGCAACATCTACGCCGACGAGTCGCTGCACGCCGCCGGCATCCGCCCGGACAGACCGGCTTCTGAGATTTCCACCGCCCGGCGGCACCGTCTGCACGACGAGCTTGTGCGCCTGCTGCTGCTTTCCATCGAGGAATGCGGAAGCTCCATACGAGACTATCAGGACGCCGACGGCAATGTGGGCGCCTTTCAGAATCATTTTGCCGCCTACGGCCGCGGCGGCCAGCCCTGCCGGCGCTGCGGCGCAACGCTCGTAAGGACTGTTCTTGGCGGCAGGGGCACGGTATACTGCCCGAAATGCCAGAAATAGGCGCGCCACTCTCCTGTGCGGAGAAGCTTGGGGGCTGCTTCAAAATGATGGTCAGCTCCCGCGGACGCTGCTTCCGGGGATCAGTGAAGCTCGCACAATTATTTGAGAAGTATTGACACGGTTAAGAGTAACCTTTACTGTTTAGCAGACACTTACATTCTGGAGAAAATGGTATGTCCGATATACAGCATCAGACGCGCATGACACAGCAGCGGGCGGTCATCCTTGAGGAGCTCCGCAAGGTGAAAACCCACCCCACTGCCGACGAACTCTATCACATTGTGCGCAAGAGGCTGCCCCGCATCAGCCTCGGGACCGTCTACCGCAATCTGTGCTTCCTGACCGAATGCGGTCAGATTGCCAAGCTGGAGACCCCCGGCAGCCTCAACCGCTTCGACGCCAACATGGAGCCGCATCAGCATATCCGCTGCGTCTCCTGCGGCTGTGTCGCCGACATCTTTCCGCCTCTGCCCGCTCCGGATATCTCCGGCATCAGTGTGCCCGGTTTCGCCTGCGTCACCAGCAGCCGCATCGAGTATGACGGACTGTGCGACGAATGCGCGGCCGCGGGCGTTTCGCCGCAGGACCATGCCTACCACAAGGCTGTCGGCGAAAAGTAGCATCCCTGGAAAAATCAGAAAGGCCCGGTTTTCCGGGCCTTTTCCGTTTCCTTCCTTGCCGCCTTGCGCGCGGGCCCGCGTCGGGCCACTCCTCCGCCCCTAGTACGGCTGCTGCGTCTCGGGGTTGCGGGCAATGGGGGCGTAGGCAGCCTTTGCCGCCCGGAGCAGATCGTCCGGAGCGAGATTCAGCTGCACGCCGCGCAGGCCGGCGCTGACAAAGATGGTGGAGTGCAGCACCGCCGTCTCATCAATATAGACAGGGTACTCCTTCTTCCCGGCCAACGGAGAGCAGCCGCCGCGCATGTAGCCCGTGAGGGGCTGCACCTCCTTGAGGTGCACCATCTCCACGTGCTTGTTGCCCGACGCCTGCGCCAGAGCCTTGAGGTCGAGCTCCGCGTCGGCCGGAATGCAGGCCATGATGACGCCCGACCTGTCGCCGCGGGCCACCAGCGTCTTGAAGACGCGCGCGGGGTCGGCGCCGATTTTGGCGGCCATGGTGACTGCGGAGAGGTCGGAAAGGTCCACCTCGCTCTCGCCGATGCTGTATTCGATGCCGAGCTCGTCCAGAAGGCGGGCTGCGTTGGTCTTGGTTGCTTTCTTGTCGCGGGCCATGTTCGGATTCATCTCCGTCGGTATTTTCTGCAGGTCATGCTGCCTCTGCCGGCAGCCCGGCGCGCGTGTGCGCTATCTGTCCGCGGGATTTCGCCCCGCTCCGCCCCATGCGCTGTCGAGCCACCGGGAAAACTCCCTGTCGCCGGCCCGCATGCGCTCGTCCAGTTCGGGAAGCAGCGTGCGGGTGAAGCTCTCTTCCAGATCGTCCAGGCCGTTCGTATTGTCCAGCACGATGTCGCAGGCCGCGAGCTTGCGCTCCTCCTCCCACTGCCAGCCCTCGATGGCGTCAATCTTGCCTTCGGACCAGCCGCGGGTGGCGGCAAGCCGCTGTCTCCGTCCGGCAAGGCCGGCACGCACGCCGATGGACAGCGGAGTCGGAGAAAAGCCGTTCCTGTGCCATCCGCATTCGAAATAGAGCGGTATCTCCGCCACGGCCCGGGGCAGATGCCGGTGCCGGCAGTCATCGAAAAAAGACTGGATGTCGGAGCGCACCAGGGCGTGGGCCTGGGTCTCGAGCT
Source organism: Desulfovibrionaceae bacterium (assembly GCA_030539415.1). GTDB lineage: Bacteria > Desulfobacterota > Desulfovibrionia > Desulfovibrionales > Desulfovibrionaceae > Desulfovibrio. The sequence continues at coordinate 2,430 of JAUNSE010000141.1, read as the reverse complement.
CGCGCCGGAAGGCCGGCCTCTCTTCCAGACAGGCCATGAGCCGGACCTTGTCCACGCTGCCGTCGGCGGCGAGCAGATCCGGGCCAAGCCGGCCGGAAATCCAGAAGGCCAGTGCGCCGCCGGGACCGTAGTAGCCGGTCACCAGTTCGTCGGCGCTGATGCAGGCCGCTCCGTGCTCGGCGAAAAGTCCGCGCACGGTCGACTTGCCGCTGCCGGGATTGCCTGTCAGAACAGCGCACTGCGTCTGCCGGGCGCAGCGCAGCAGGCAGTCGCGGAAATCGGCCGGCGGGGGCAGCAGAAATTCAAGCTCCCGGCCCGAGCGGGGATGAGCGAAGGTCAGATGAAAGGCATGCAGCATGACTCTGGGCGCCATGCCGGCGGCCTCTCTGTGCGCTCCCTCGCAGTAGAGGCTGTCTCCGAGCAGGGGATGGCCGAGAGCGGTCATGTGCACCCGGATCTGATGGGTGCGGCCGGTATGGATGCGCACGCGCACGAGCGAGGCCTGCCTGTCGGGCGAGGTCCACAGGGTGCTGTATTCGGTATGCGCCGTGCGCCCGCCCTGCGAGAGCGGCACGCAGGCCATGCGCGTCTTGCGCGCCGGGTCGCGCCCTATGCTTTCCCGCGAGCTGCCTGCCGCCTCCGGACAGCCGGAGACCACGGCCAGATATTCCTTGTGCACCCGGCGCTCGGCAAAGGCGCGCGTCATGGCGAGGCGGGTCTCCTCGTTGCGGGCAATCAGGATGAGGCCGCTGGTTTCCTTGTCCAGACGGTGCACGATCCCCGGCCGCAAGCCGCCCATGGCCGCCACTTCGGGGAAGGCATGCGCCACCCGCTGAATGAGTGTGCCGGACGGGCAGGAAGGGCAGGGATGCACGGTGAGTCCGGCGGGCTTGTCCAGCACAAGCAGGTCATCGTCCTGCCAGATCACGCTGAGCGGCCCATCTTCGGGGACAAGATTCTCCTCCCGCACGGGAGGAGCGAAGGTGATCACGTCGCCGGCCCTGAGCCGGGCTGAGGCCTGCGTGCAGATCTGTCCGTTGCGGGTGCACAGCCCGGCCTGCACCGCCTTCTTCACCGCCTCCCTGGACAGGGCCGGGCAGGGGCGGGCCGCAGCCTCGTCCCCGTCCTCCACCTCGGGCTCGCATTCGCCGGGAAAGCCCGCGTGCGGGTCCGGGGCCTCTCCGTTGCCAGAAGCGGTTCCGCCGGCCGAAGCCAGCATCCTCATGAGCGCCTGATCAAGCCGCAGCCCCTTGCCGCGGCAGTCTTCGGGACGGACGGCGAAGCTGATGACGCCGGCGCCGGCGCATGCGGTTTCCTGAAAAGTCGCGCTGTCGGACATGGGGCTACCTGGGGCTTCCGCCAAGGATGGTCAGCGTGTGGAAGCGGTCGCCGATGGTTGACTTGTTGTGCAGGTTGGGAAGCTCCCTGCCGGGAGTCATGGAGGTCACCACGATGCGGCCGACAATCAGCCTGTCGTCCTCGCCCTCGGGCTCGTCCACGCGGATGCCCCACAGGTCGTGCAGAATGGCGGCGCGGCCCTTCCATCTGCCCACATAGAGGACCACGTGTCCCTTGAGCGTCACAAGCGAGGCGAAGGGCACGCCCGACTGAAGCACCTCGCGCTCTCTCGCCGCGGCCGAAGGCAGGGCCGACAGAGGGATGCGCTCGCCCCTGCGGGCCTGGGCCTGGGAGTTCCGCGGCAGCCAGATGCCGAAGGGGGTCAGCAGGTCTCTGGTCATGGCCGAGCAGTCACGCAGATTCAGCATGCCGCCCCAGCCGTACTTCTGGCCCATCATGGCATTGCCGAGGCGCGCGGCGGCGGCCGGCGTCATGGCAAGGGGCATGGGCTCTATGGAGCCGGGGGCAACCTCGGCGCTCTGCATGCGCGCCTGCCCGTCCGCGCCCTTCACGGGCACCATGACGGCGCTCTCTCCGGACATGGGCAGCACGACGCCGATGCCTGCCGACTGGCCGAGACCGCCCAGCACAACATTCTCCCTGACCACGGCGGCCATGGCGAAGGACTCCCACATGCCGGCGAAGGAGTCGGAGACCGGGGCCAGGTCCTTCGCGTCTATCCAGCCGCAGGCAAAGGGTGTTTCCGCATAGTACCAGCGTTTGTCGGCGCTCATGTGGCACAGCAGAACCGGCATGCCCACGGGAAGCCGCGAGTACTGGAAGTTGTCGAAGGGATTGGCCGCCGGGTCGGGCGTCGCCTTGCTGTACCGGCCCTGATGCGTGGGCATCTCACGCAGATCCGTGGCGCGCAGGGTGATGCCCGGTCTGTTGACATTGGGCCAGGTCTTGAGGTTCGCTCCGGCGCGCATGGCCTTCCATTCCCGGTCCTCCCACTGCCGGCTGCCGTTCTTCCAGCCGCGGGCCTTTCTTCTGAGCATGAGATCCACGTCCTTCCTGGCAACGGAGGGCTTG
>JAUNSE010000140.1 GCA_030539415.1 Desulfovibrionaceae bacterium | reverse complement strand
TGGGCAAAATTTGTGTGATCGCGAGTCTATCCAACTCGTGTCCACACGCTCTAGACCATTGTCCGTTTCAGGGCGCGTCAGTGGATGCGCCCTGCCAGCGATAAGGAAGCAGGCATGTTCGACATCAGCAAGTACGATCAGATCAATCCCCCGGCGCGCCTTCTCATGGGCCCGGGACCTATCAACGCCGATCCCAGGGTGCTGCGCGCCATGAGCGCGCAGCTGGTCGGCCAGTACGACCCGTCCATGACGGGCTACATGAACGAAACAATGGAACTGTACCGGGAAGTGTTCCGCACGCGGAATCAGCAGACCTTTCTGGTGGACGGCACCTCGCGCGCCGGCATTGAGGCCATGCTCGTTTCGGCGATCAGGCCCGGAGACAGGGCGCTGGTGACCGTGGCCGGCCGATTCGGCCTGTTGCTCTGCGAGATTGCCCGCCGCTGCGGGGCCGAGGTGCACACTATCGAACGCCCCTGGGGCGAAATCTTCACTCCCGATGAAGTCGAGACCGCCATCGAGCGCGTCCGTCCGCGCATTCTGCTCACTGTTCACGGCGACACCTCCACCACCATGCTGCAGCCTCTGGAGGAGATAGGGGAAATCTGCCACCGCCGCGATGTGCTGTTCTACACGGACGCCACGGCCACGCTGGGCGGCAACACGCTCGAAACGGATGCCTGGGGCCTTGATGCCGTCTCGTCCGGTCTGCAGAAGTGCATGGGCGGCCCCTCCGGCACCGCGCCGGTCACCATGAGCCCCCGCTTTGTCGAGGCCTGCGAGGCCAGGCGACTGGTCGAGGAAGGCGTGCGCGACGCGCATCACAGAAGGGGCACGGAACCTGCCATTGCCTCCAATTACTTTGATGCCTGCATGCTCATGGACTACTGGGGGCCGGAGCGTCTCAATCACCACACCGAAGCCACCACGGCTCTCTACGGAGCCAGGGAATGCGCGCGCATCATGCTGCAGGAGGGCATGGAAAAGGCCGTTGCCAGGCACAAACTGCACGGTGACGCCATGCTGCGCGGCATCCGCGCCATGGGACTCGAGCCCTTCGGCGACACGGCGCACAAGATGAACAATGTTCTCGGCGTCATGATCCCGCAGGATGTGAACGGCGAGCAGGTGCGCTCCCTCATGCTCTCCGATTTCGGCATCGAAATCGGCTCGTCCTTCGGTCCGCTCAAGGGCAGGATCTGGCGTATCGGCACCATGGGCTGCAATGCCCGCAAGGACTGCGTGCTGACCACGCTTGCCGCACTGGAAGCGGTGCTGCGCCGTCTCGGCCATCGCGTGCCGGACGGACAGGCGCTGCAGGAGGCGTGGGACTGCTATGCTGGCAATTAACGGAACGCAGGCCATGGGCGACCGCGTCATGCGGCGCCTGGCCGAGCTTGCCGCGCTGAGCGAGATGGAGGGCGGCATCACGCGCCGCTACCTCACCCCCGCGCACAGGGCTGCCAACGAACTTGTGGGCGGCTGGATGCGCGAGGCGGGCATGGACGTGCACACCGATGCGGCCGGCAACATCCGCGGCCGCTACGAGGGGACGGATCCCGACGCTCCCGCCGTCATGTTCGGATCGCATCTGGACACTGTGGCGGACGCGGGCGCCTATGACGGCTGTCTGGGCGTGGTTTCGGCCATCGAAGCCGTCGCGGCCCTGCATGAACAGGGTGTCCGGCCCGAGCATCCTCTGGAGGTGGTCGGCTTTGCCGACGAGGAGGGCACCCGCTTCGGCGTGACCTACCTTGGCAGCGCGGCGCTGGCCGGGCTGTGGGAGGAGCAGTGGTTCGATGCGGCTGACCCGGAAGGGACAAGCATGCGTCAGGCCATGCTGGATTTCGGGCTTGACCCGGCCCGCGTGGGCGAGGCGGCCATCCCCCGGGAAAAGATTCTCCACTATTACGAACTGCATATCGAGCAGGGCATCTGCCTTGAACGGGCCGGTCTGGCCCTTGGAGCCGTGACCTGCATCAACGGCTCGAAGCGCTTCAACATCCGCATCACCGGCGAAACGGGGCATGCGGGGACCATTCCCGTCTCCTGGCGCAGGGACGCGATGCTGGGCGCGGCCGAGGCGATCTCCGAAATGGAGAGGATTGCCAGGGCCGTGGGGGACTCCCTCTACTTCACCATTGGCTATATCGTCTGCCGTCCAAATCTCGCCAACTGCATTCCCGGCGAGGTGGATCTGCGTCTGGACGTGCGCTCGAACAGCAGAGAGGAGCTGGACAGGGCGGTGGCCGACATGCACGCGGCCCTGCGCGCGGTCTGCGCGAAGCGCGGCCTCGAGGTCTCCATCGAGCAGTTCTTCCAGTCGCCCCTCATGCCCTGCACTCCGGAACTCGTGGACAGGGTGCGGAAAGCCGTCGGGGCGGTGCAGGGAACGGTGACGGAGCTTCCCAGCGGCGCCGGGCACGACGCCGCGGAGATGGCTCTGGCCTGGCCCATGGCCATGATCTTTCTGCGCTGCGAGAAAGGGCTGTCCCACTGCCCGCAGGAGAGAGTGACTCCTGCCGATGCGGCAATGGGCGTGCGCGTCCTGCTCGAGCTCATTTCCGGATACTGATGTCGCGGGACGGATGAATCCGGCACTTTATTGACAGGGCCCGGCCGCGCCCCTGAGCTTCGGCCTCAGCCTCGGGCGCGAGGACCCGCGTCGATAAAAGAGGGACTGCTTCCTGGGGGGAGGAAGCAGTCCCTCGCTTGCTTCGCGCGCGGAACGCGCGGGAAATGCGGGAAAGGGCTAGGCCGACACCACGGTGCCCATGCTCGTGTCGCCTTCAAGCAGGCGGCGCAGCGCCGAGCGTTCTGCACCGTTCAGAATGAGAGCCTTTTCGCAGCCCATGTCCAGGGCATGCAGGCAGGCGTCCACCTTGGGAATCATGCCGCCGCTGATGACGCCGTCGCTCTTGAGCTGCTCGATCTCGGCCCTGGTGAGGCGGGGCAGCAGGTTCTTTCCGGCATCGAGCACACCGGGCACATCGCTCATGAGCACAAAGAATTCGGCCTTGAGGGCGCCCGCCACAGCACCGGCGGCAGTGTCCGCGTTGAGGTTGAGCGCGCCTCCGTTCACATCCTCGGCAATGGGGGAGACAACGGGCACGTAGCCCGCCGCCACGAGGCAGGAAAGGACATCGGGCTGCACCGCGACGACATCGCCCACGCGTCCGAGCAGCTCGCTGCGCACCTTCGCCCTCAGCAGGGGAGAGCCGTCGCGGCCGCTGATGCCCACGGCCCTGGCGCCGTGCATGGTGAAGGCGCCGACAAGCTCCTTGTTGACCTGGGCAGAAAGAGCCATTTCAACGGCCTCCATGGCCGCTTCGTCGGTGACCCGCAGTCCCTGCTCGAAGCGGCTGGGAATGTTCAGGCGCTTGAGAAGGGAGGAAATCTGGGGGCCGCCCCCGTGCACAACCACGCAGCGGCGCCCGCCGGCGGCAATGGGAGCGAGGTCCTCGACAAAGGCATCCCTGAGGGCGGGGTCGGTCATGGTGTGGCCGCCGAATTTGATGACGACGTATTTGGTGTCCATGAAACAATCTCCATGCGTGTCTGTTGGGAGATCTGCGGGGAGACCTCCGGGAATCATCGAATGCTGTCTGAAGGGGAACAAGGGAGTGCGGTCCGTCGGTCCGGCCTTCGGGGAAAGGGGCCGGCATCCGCGCGGCGAAAACAGGATCAGACGCCGGTCCGCTCCATTCCGTCCGTCCCGCGGCAGGAGCCGTCACCATCGGCGCAGGAGGCCGGCGCATCATCCGGGGCTGCGGTCCCGGCAGCAAGCCTTGCCTGACGCTCCCTGAAGCGGGCCTCCCGCCGGGCCTGGCGTTCGGCAAGGCGTTCGGCCTCGCGTCTGCTTGCCAGCGCATGCTTTTCGGCATGCACCTCCTCCCAGGTGGGACGGGAGAAGGCCGTGCGCTCTAGGTCCGGCTTCACGCTCAGTATGTTCTGGCTGCCGCTCTGGTCCTTGAGCCAGACGCGGACTTCGGCCAGCGGAGCCGCCTTGGGCGCGTAGGAGACAAACTGCGCCGCGGCTGCCTGCAGCATGCCGGTGCTCCAGTCCCTGCCGTCGCGCAGAAGCGCCAGCGGGCCGGGGTGATCGCACAGGCCGGCGAGCAGATCGCGCTCGCGCTGGAACTGGCGCAGGCGCTCGTTGTCCCGGTTGTTTCTGGCCACAACCATCCATGCGGCCTCGCCGCCCTCGATGCGCCACAGCTGCCGGCCGAGCCCGGTCAGCACATAGTCCTCGACGCTGGCATTGGCCCTGTGCATGCGCAGAGGCCAGTAGTGGCGCGCGTTCTCCCGTTCTGTCAGGCGGCAGCCGCCGCCGGGGGAGGGAATTTCGGAAAAGCCGTACTGCTGAGCCAGGGCGAGCTGGCCCTGCCTTCCCCGGCCGTGCATGTCCAGCAGGCGGCTTCTGTCCACCTGGCCGGAGAGCTCGCAGGGGGTGGGCTCGAGATGCCGGGCGCACAGGGGGCGCAGCAGCAGGCCGTCCACGCCGGCCTCGTGCATGATGAGATTCATCACGTCCCTGCGCTGGGACATGGGGCGCTGGCCCAGGACTTCGCCCGTGGCCACAAAGGACCCGCCAAGCTCCTCCATGCGGAGTCTGGCGAGGCGCATGAGGGTTATCTTGCAGTCCACGCAGGGGTTCATGACCTTGCCGAAGCCGTGTTCGGGCCAGTCATTGATCAGGCGGACCATTTCGCGGCCTGCATCGGCAATTTCAACGTCAAGGCCGTACAGGCGCTTCCAGCGCGACTGGGAGTGGGGCGAGCCGAAAAAGGGAGAGACATAGTGCAGGCAGAGGACCTTCAGGCCCTGCTCTGCCAGAAGCCGAGCGGCGAGGAGGCTGTCAAGGCCTCCGGAAAAGAGAACGACACCGTCTATGGACATGATTGCAGAAAATAATGTTTGAACAGGAAGGGGATGCGGAAGAACGCGATCGTGCGGCCCCTGCTGCGGGCCGGCGACGCAACACCTAATAACTGGAATGGGACGCCCTCTCAAGAGCAAATTTTTTTTTGCCGCGGCTGGAACAGACAGAGTGCGCAAGACGGCGGCTGAAGGGAAGATTGTGAAAGACGCGGGGAAAATGGCGGACATGGGGACTTCCGCGCGTGTCCGCGGCCTCTTGTCTTGCCGTCAAATGAGTGCTAACTTTCCATCTTTAGTGAAATAATTTTATTTTTTCATTTATGTGCACAGCCCCCTTTCCTTTATGGAGAACCTTATGGCCAAAAAGCCGGTTTTATCACCTGAAGAAGCCAAGTCCAATGCCCTCCAGACCGCGCTGACCACCATCGAACGCAAGTTCGGCAAGGGGTCCGTGATGCGCCTCTCCGACAAGGTCGTGACCGCGATACCTGTGATTCCCACAGGCTCCCTCGGCCTTGATCTGGCTCTGGGCGTGGGCGGCATTCCCCGCGGCCGCGTGACCGAGATCTTCGGTCCCGAATCTTCCGGCAAGACCACCCTGACCCTTCACATCATTGCCGAATGCCAGAAGCGCGGCGGCACCTGCGCCTTCATCGACGCGGAGCACGCCCTGGATGTGGCGTACGCCAAGGCCCTGGGCGTCAACACCGACGAGCTGCTGGTCTCCCAGCCGGACTACGGCGAGCAGGCCCTGCAGATTGCCGACATGCTTGTGCGCTCGGCCGCCGTGGAGCTGGTGGTTGTCGACTCGGTCGCCGCCCTGGTGCCCCAGACGGAGCTCAACGGCGAAATGGGCAACATGC
>JAUNSE010000139.1 GCA_030539415.1 Desulfovibrionaceae bacterium | reverse complement strand
GAGGCGCGCTGGCCAGCTCAGGAACGCGCCGACCGGACAGACTGTGCTGCACCAGACTCTGCCCCAGCGGCGCACGAGAATGATGAGAACGGCCAGAGTGACGAGTGCGGACAGAGCCGGGATGACTCCCGCCGTCCGGACGGCTCCGGGTTCCGCACCGGCCGCAGCCGCAAGCGTCTGTCCGGCGGCGGCAGCGGTCGAGGCCATTCTGCCGAACAGACTGTATGGTTCGAGGAGGGAGAGGAGGAGCGGCATGCCGGCCGCAAAGGCGGCTGCGGAGACGAGAAGCACGAGCGTGCGCGGCCAGGCCGGTATGGCCGCCCAGCGGAAGCGACCGTGCGCAGGCCCGCGGTAGTGGCCGCGGAACAGCCCGAGAGAGACGATGCGCCCGGCAAGGTCCTGAAGCAGGCCCAGGGGACAGACAATCGAGCAGTACACCCTGCCGAACAGCAGGGCGCAAAGAAGATGCGCTCCGGCAATGACCAGACTGCCCGCGAGCACGGCAGGCGCCAGCTGAATTCTGGCAAGCCAGGCAAGGGCCGGCACCGAGGCCGCCGCTCCGGGAAAGAGGAAGAGTAGCAGGAAGCCGCAAAGGCAGAGCACGGCCAGGGCAAGGCGCAGCGTCTTAAGCATGGCGTTCACGGAGCCCCGCTACTTCTTCCGGGACTCGAGGACGGCGGACAGTACTTTGCGGCTGACGCTGCCCGCGTCGGCGCCGATTTCAGCGGTGATGATGTCCGCAAACTGCTTCATCTGCTCCTCGGTCAGCCCCATGTTCATGGCGGCGTTCTGATGGAAGCGCTGCTGGGAGGCCGTGCCGGTCATGGCGGCAAGGGCGGAGATGGTGGCCAGCTCGCGGTCCTTCCAGGTCAGATTGTCGCGCTGGAAGATGTCCGCGAACAGATGCTGCTTCAGATAATCATCGATTTGCGGCGCGAAAAGCTGGTAGCCCGACGGCGCCGGGATGTCGGTGCGTCCGCCAAGAGTGGCCCGGGTCCTGGCGCCGTAGCTGTCCCGGTCGAAGCCGTCCGGCACGGGAGAGGGCTCTCTGCCCGCTTCGTCTCTGATGCCCTTCTCCTCGCGCTCCTTCATCACGGCCATGAAGGTGCTGATGCCGTTCAGGCTGCGCGGAAAGCCGGTATAGGCGTACAGCTGGACAAGGACTTCCTTGATTTCACTGACCGTGAGACCGGACTCCAGCCCCCTGACCAGGGCCGGCTTCAGCCTGTCTAGGTCGCCGCAGGCCGTGAAGGCGGCTATAGCGACGATGCTCTGCTGCCTTGCGTCGAGGGGACTGGAGTCCGCTCTGGCATCAGTGAGGACGAGGGAGGCGAGGACAAGCAGGCAGCCTGCCGCCGAAGTCAGTTTTCTGAGCATGATGTTCTCCTGCAATTCTTGAAAGGCGGCATCCGGGACGCTGTTCGCGGTCCGGATGCCCGCAGTTTCGTTCTGCCGCGGGCTAGCGGGCGCCGTACTGTTCGTCGGTCACCGGCTCGAACCAGTCCGTGCTTTTGCCGCCGGCAATGCCGGTCACGGCAATGTGCGTCATGCCCGTGTCCGGTGCGGCGCCGTGCCAGTGCCTGACATTGGGCGGGCACCAGATTTCGTCGCCCGGACGGATCTCCATGACTCTGCCGTCCTCGGTTCCGGTGAGTCCCTTGCCGAAGACGACAATCAGGTGCTGGCCGGCCACATGCGAATGCCAGTTGGTCCGGGCGCCCGGCTCGAACGTGACATAGGCCGCCGTGTAGGGCGCCGCGTCATTCGCCTTGAAAATGCGGTCCACGCGGACGCTGCCGGTGAAGTTCCTGGACGGCGCGCGGACGGAGGAATGCGTTCCGGCAGGAGTGAGGACCTGGCCTGCGGCAGTGTTCTGCGCGGCGGATGCCGCATCCGGCAGGCAGGCAAGTGTCAGGCCGAGAAGGGAAACTGCCGCGCAGGCGGGAAGGCTGTGAAAGTTCATGACGTCCTCCGGGGAATTGCCGCGTGCTGCAAGGAGTGCGCGCCGCGGACTTCAAAAGGGGATGCCCTGTCACCGGGCTTCAAATCCATGGTGCGATAAGAACACCGCCAGCTGTCGCTGATATGTCAGCAGTCTGTCAGATGACATCAGTCAGCCGGGACGTCTGCCGTCAATGTTGCAAGGCTGAAAGAATTTGAAACTGGTCCTGCCCATGCCGATGCGGTATGACAATGGCAGGACTCTGCCGAAAAATGGATTTCGGGCAGTCATTCATTCTGGAATCACCTGCAGCCATGACAAAAGAACCTTTCTCCCGCCGCCGTTTTCTGGCTACCGCTCTCGGTCTGGGGGCGCTGTGCGCGGTCTGCCCGCCCGATGCTTCGCGTGCCGCGGTCTCCTCTGCGGAAAAAGAGGGGCTGCGGACTGCCGGACTGCCAGTCCTTCCCCCCGGAGCGCAGACCATGGAGCATTACCTCGCGCACTGCACCGGCTGTCAGCTGTGCGTGACGGCCTGTCCGAACAATGTCCTGCAGACGGTTTCGGCCAGCCCGGCCGTTCTGCAGCCGACCATGGTTTTCGAGAACGGCTGCTGTCCCCAGGAGTGCACTGTCTGCACGCGGGTCTGTCCCGCCGGTGCCCTGAGCCCTCTGACTTCCCGGGCCAGGAAGCGTCTGCAGATTGGCCTGGCCGTTTTCGAGCCCTCCCTGTGCCGGGTCAGAACAGCCGGTGCCGACTGCACGGAATGTGCCAGGCACTGCCCGACCGGGGCCATTGTCCTTGCCGGCAGACAGGGGGCGAGAATGCCCGTGGTGGATGATTTCCTCTGCACGGGCTGCGGCGCCTGCGTGTTCCACTGTCCCGTGCGGCCCGCCGCCATGCGCATTGAGGGCGTCAGGGAACAGACGCGCCTGTAATCAGCAAATCACACGCGATACGGAGAGCAACATGTCCGCACATACGCTTATTTCCCGCCGAAGCATGCTCAGAATGGCCGCTGCCGCGGCCGGCGCGGCAGCCCTGCAGGGCGCGCCGATTCTTTCAGGCATTGCCGCGGCCCAGGCCGCTCCTGCGGCCGAATACCGGGAGCTGCCCAGGGTCCCCATGAAAATCAGCACCGTCGGCATAGGGGCCGGCAATCTGCGGCACACGCCGCCCGAGGAGATTGCCGAGGTCATAGCTCTTGCCATGGACCATGGCATCAGCTTCATGGACATGCTTCTTCCCTATGGTCCCTTCCCCCAGATACAGGCTCTTGCCTCGGCCATCCGCGGCAGACGGGACAGAATGGTCACGCAGATGCACATCGGCTCCCTGTTCCGCAACGGGCAGTACACGCGTTCCCGAAGCGTGCGTCTGATCCGGCAGGAGCTCGAGGAGCAGCTGGACATGTTCGGAGGATATTTCGATATCGGCCTTCTTCACTATGTGGACCAGAAGGACGACTTTGAAGAGGTGATGAACGACGGCATGTTCGACTACGCCGTGCGCCTCAAGCGGGACGGAAAGATACGCGCGCTCGGCTTTTCCACGCATTCGACGGAAATCGCCCGCCTGTTCATGGCCGAAGATGCCTTTGACGTGTTCATGTTCAGTCTCAATCCGTCCTATGACTTCGATTTCGTGAACGGTCATCTTGTTCCCGACGGGGACAGGACCGCGCTGTATCAGGAAGCGGCGAGAAGGGGCGTCGGCATCGTCTGCATGAAGACATACGGCGGGGGGCGTCTGCTCGACAGGCGCACGTCTCCCTTCGGTCGGGCCATGACGCCGTCCCAGTGCATTCAGTACGCGCTGGACAGGCCGGCCGTCGTGACCTGTCCCGTCGGCGTCGCCACCGTGAGCGAAATGCAGGGAGCCATCGACTATTATTCCGCCTCGCGGGAGGAGCGCAGCTACGCCTTTATCGGCGAACTGCAGCGGAGCGATGTCGCGGGAAACTGCGTCTACTGCAATCACTGCCTTCCCTGTCCGGCCAGCATCGATATCGGGGCGGCCACCAAATACTATGATCTGGCGCTGGCCGGCGATGAGTTCGCAAAGGACCACTACCGCCGCATGGCTCATACGGCGGCGGACTGCATCTACTGCGGACGATGCGAACCAAACTGTCCGTTCCATGTGAACATCATGGACAACATGAAGAAAATGACCGCCTTCTTCGCACAGGTGTAGGCATGCGTGAGCAATAAACGAGGAAAAGAAGCAGGAAAGAAAAGGGAGACAGGGAAATGAAGCGGAGAACCTTCATCAAGATGCTGGGCGGTGCTGCGGCCGTGACCGGAGTCGCGGCTGCCGGAGGCGGCATTCTGCTCAATCAGCCGGCCTTCGGCGCCGTTCCGCAGGCTTCGCCGGAAATTCTGCATTCCTCCCACTACAGCGGAGGAATCTTTCACAACACATTGCCGACGCCTGTGCTCAGCGATGGCAGCTCCTTTGCCGGAGCGCTTGTCCGCTCCCTCTTCGTAAAAAAGGAGCGGCCCGTGCCCCCGGTTCCCGTGCCGGCAGTGCGCACGGATCTGGCCGGTCTGCCGCGGGAGCGCGATGTGCTCGTCTGGTTCGGCCATTCGTCCTTCCTGATTCAGGCCGGAGGCGTGCGCTTTCTTGTCGATCCGGTCTTCAGTCCCTATGCGGCCCCGTTCTCCTTCAGCACCAACGCCTTTCCCGGGACGACGGTCTATGCGGCGGACGAGCTGCCTCCCATTGATGTCCTGCTGGTCTCGCACGACCACTGGGACCATCTGGACTATCCCACGGTCATGTCTCTCAGGAACAGAATCGGCCGTATTGTCTGCCCGCTTGGCGTCGGAGCCCATTTCAGAAGCTGGGGTTTCCCCGCGGCTGCGGTGTCCGAAGCCGACTGGGGCGGAACAGTGGAGATTGGGGGCAGGGCGCGCGTGCACGTGACCGAATCCCGCCACTATTCCGGCAGGAGTCTGATCAGGGACAGAACTCTGTGGGGGGGCTTCCTCATCGAGGCCGGAGGCAGAAAAATCCACTACAGCGGCGACGGGGGCTACGGACCGCATTTTGCCGAACTGGGCAGAAAGTTCGGCGGCATCGATCTGGCGCTTCTGGACTGCGGCCAGTACAATGAGCGCTGGCGGTACATCCACATGAATCCGGAGGAGGCGGCCCGGGCGGCGTCGGATCTTGGCGCCAGGGCGCTGCTTCCCGCCCATGTGGGCAAGTTCGCCCTGGCAAGGCATCCGTGGGACGAGCCCTTCGAGCGCATCACTCGGGCCAGTCTCGGCAGCGCCTGGCAGCTTGTGACACCGAGAATAGGCGAAGCCGTCGCTCTCGGATCCCGTCTGCCGGTCTTTCGCGCCTGGTGGCGGGACATGCCTTCCGGAGAGGGCGCGGCCGTCTGAGCGGGGCCATGGCGCGACGCCCGCGCCGCGCGGCAGGACTACGCATGACATGAGCAGGGAGGAGGGAGCATGATCAATTCGGAAGCGGAAATACTTATTGTCGAGGACGAGCAGGAAATATCCGAACTGCTGGAAGAAAATCTCGGGGCGCTGGGCTTTCGCACGCATGCCGTGTCCGACGGACAGGGGCTCTTCGCCGCGCTCGCGGAAAAGCGCTATGACCTGATACTGCTGGACATCATGCTTCCGGGGGAGGACGGGCTCTCCCTCTGCCGGAGGCTGAGGGCGCCGGGAACACCGTATCAGAACACGCCCATCATCTTTCTGTCCGCGCTCGGCGAACTGACGGACCGCGTTGTGGGGCTTGAGCTGGGCGGAGACGACTACCTGCCCAAGCCTTTCAACATGCGCGAGCTTGTGGCGCGCATCAGAGCCCTGCTGCGCCGCAGCGCGGCGACA
>JAUNSE010000138.1 GCA_030539415.1 Desulfovibrionaceae bacterium | reverse complement strand
GCGACCGGCTGGTCGACATCACCAAGGAAGCCGGCGCCCGCGGCGGCACGGTCCTGCTCGGCCGCGGCACCGCCAAAAGCGATCTGCTGCAGATGCTGGGCTTCGGCGACAGCCGCAAGGAGCTGGTCCTGACCCTCGCCGCAAAGGAAACGGCCGAGGCCATCACCGCCGCCCTCACGAAATCCGAATGGGTGGCGAAGAAGGTCAGGGGCGTCCTCTTCAGCGTCGATGTCCAGGCACTGCACAAGGCAAGCGTTCTTTCACTCGTCAACAGGGATATGAGCATGAGCACAAACACCGCTCCGAGCCACGAACTCATCACCGTCATCGTCAACGCCGGCTACGCCGAAGACGTCATGGCCGCCGCCCGCAAGGCCGGCGCCACCGGCGGCACCATTCTCCACGGCCGCGGCACGGCCAGGGAGGAGGACAGCAAGTTCTTCGGCCTGAGCATCGTGCCGGAAAAGGACATTCTCATCATCCTGGCCGCCTCGTCCGCGTCCCGCCAGATTCTCGAGGCCGTGCGCACCACCAAGTGCCTCAAGGAGCCCGGCATGGGCATCGCCTTCTGCACGGCCGTGGAAACCTTCGTGCCCCTGGGCAGGCAGGGCTAGCCTCCTCCCGGTCCGAACGGCGCAGAATGCGGCAGGGTCTGCCCGGAACACATGTTCCGGACAGACCCTGCTCTTTCGTCTCGCATTTCAGCGCGGGCCGCTCCGCGGCCGGCGCCCGCTACCAGGAGTTGCGGTGCACCTTGAAGGGATTGCCCCTGTGGGCCGTGGTGAATTCCTTGCTCGTGCGGCCGAGCACGATGAGGCTCAGCGGAATGATGTGCGGGGGGAGCTTCAGCACGGCGCTGACCGCGTCGACGCGGTCCTTGACCGGATGCACGCCGCACCACACCGAGGCGATGCCCAGGGCTCTGGCGGCCAGCAGAATGTTCTCTGTCGCGGCGGAGCAGTCCTGAATCCAGAAGTCGCCGGTGACGGAATCGGGCTCGCCGGCCACCACGATGGCCAGAGGCGCCTCGTCCGCAAACCTGCAGTGGGGATGGCGCACGGACAGCTCGTCCAGCACGGCCCTGTCGGTGACCACGACAAAGTGCCAGGGCTGCTTGTTCATGGCGCTCGGGGCAAGGCTGCCGGCCTTGATCATTTTCGCGATGTCCGCCTCGGAAATCGGGTCGGGGAGGAAGGAGCGGATGCTGCGCCTCGTTTCGAGCGCTTCAAAAAATTCCATAGTTCTCTTCACCTCAGGGGTATGTTCAGGTACTGCGGGTGGGCAGACGCGCCGGCCGGCGCGCCCGCGGGCAGGGGACGGAGACTGCCGCTGTCAGTGCGGCCGCAGCAGACAGAACTCATTTTTCACAAGTTCACGGAGAGTATCACGCAAAATGCCGTTGTGCGCAATGCCTGCCGCAAACTTTCTTCACAAGTTCCTGAAGATTTGCCATGGAGAGGCCGCATGGGGGCGCCGTTCTGCCTGTGCCTTTCACAAGTTCGGGGCGGATTGTAACGAGCGGATTTTCCGATTCATGACGTTCGCCTCTCTTTTCACAAGGAGAGCCGCGCGATCACGCAAAAAACGATCTGGCACATTGCCGGCCGCAAGTGTAAGGTGTCTTCTGCGGGAAATGCGTCCCCGGCGCGCCGCACCCGCCCGAATCCGCGTCCCTCGGGACGGTTCGGGCCACGGCTCTCCCGTCCATCCCCCGGTCCCCCTTCCGGACGCGCTCCGGACGAAACCAAGCACCTCACCCTGTCCCTCCCCCGGCAGCGACCAAGGAAACAAGAGTTTTCATGGCAGCAACAATACTCACTCAGATACTTGTCATCTTTCTTCTGGCCGTTCTGGTCAACATCGTCTGCACCCGCTTCAAGCTTCCGGTCATCGTGGGCTTCCTGCTGACCGGCGTTCTGGCCGGCCCCTCCCTGCTCGGCCTTGTGCACGACATCGAATTCATCGAGGACGTCGCCGACCTCGGCGTGGCCATGCTTATGTTCACCATCGGCATGGAGCTCTCCGGCGAGGTCCTGCACCGCCTCAAGCGCCCGGTCTTCCTGGGCGGCAGCCTGCAGATAGGCCTCATACTGGCCGCCTGCGCCGCGGTGATGGCCTTTTTCAGCGACTTCACCCAGGGCATCTTCTGGGGCTGTCTGCTGGCCCTCTCCTCCTCGGCCATCGTGCTGCAGATCTTTCAGCAGAAGGGCATCACCGCCACTCCGGTGGGCCGCCTCTCCCTGGCCATCCTGGTCTTCCAGGACATGCTGGTGGCGCCCATGATGCTGCTGGTGCCCCTGCTGGCCGGCACCATGCAGATCACGCCCCTGGCCGTCGCCGTGGCTCTGGGCAAGGTCGCCGCCATGGCCGTGGTGATGTACCTCTTTCTCAAGTACGCCCTTGACAGGCTGCTCAACGCCGTCGTGCGCACGCGCTCGAGCGAGCTGCTGCTCCTGACCACGCTGTGCATGTGCCTGGGCTTTGCCACCATCACCGAGGCGCTCGGCATGTCCTTCTCGCTCGGCGCCTTCCTGGCCGGCCTCATGCTCGCCCGCTCGCGCTTCGCCATGTCGGCCGTGGCCGACATCATGCCCTACCGCGACGTCTTCCTGAGCCTCTTCTTCATCACCGTGGGCATGATGCTCGACGTGCGCTTCGTGGCCGAGCACCTGCTGACCATTCTGGGCTGCGTTGCCGTCTACATCGTGCTCAAGACCCTGCTGACCATGCCCGCCGTCCTGGTGCAGGGCTACCCCCTGCGCACGGCCATCCGCACCTCGCTCTGCCTCTCCCAGGTCGGCGAGTTCTCCTTCGTGCTGGCCGCCTCCGGCGTCTCGGCCGGCCTCATGTCCTCCGAGTCGCATCAGTTCTTCCTGGCCCTGAGCGTTGTCACCATGATGCTGACTCCGGCCCTCATCGCCGCGGCGCCCGGCTTCTCCAAGCGCGTTGCCGGCCTGCTCGGCCAGCCCGTGCGGGCAGTCGAGGAAAAGGAGACTGCTTCCTCGGACCTGCAGGACCACATCATCATCGTGGGCTTCGGCTTCACCGGCAAGCAGCTGGCCAAGGCCGCCAGGAACCTGCACATCAGGTACACCATCCTGGAGATGAATCCCGAGACCGTCAGCAACTTCCAGAGCCGCGAACCCATCTCCTACGGCGACGCCAGCCAGCCCGTCATCCTGGAGGGCCAGGGCGTGGAGCACGCGCGCGTGCTGGCCATCGCCATCTCGGACACCATGGCCGTGCGCGCCATCGTCTCCAACGCCCGCAAGGCCAATCCGGACCTGACCATCATCGCCAGGACGCGCTTCGTGACCGAAATCGAGAAGCTCTACGGCCTCGGCGCCAACAGGGTTGTGGCCGAGGAGTTCGAGGCCGGCATAGAGACCTTCTGCCAGACGCTCACCGCCTACCTGCTGCCCTCCCAGGACGTCACCCGCATGGCCCAGCAGCTGCGCCAGAACTACTACTCGAGCATACGCCGGCGCGCCCACTCCTCGGATATCGGCGCCTTCGTGAGCCGCCTGCCCGATCTCGGCGTCTGCGCCATCAAGCTGGACCCGGGCTCCCCCTATGCCGGCAAGAGCCTGCTTGAGGGCAACATCCGCCGCCGGCTCGGCCTCACCATTGTGGCCGTGTCCCGCGACAAGGTGCTGACCACCTCCCCGGACGGCTCCTTCGTGCTCCAGCCCGGCGACATTCTGTACATCTTCTGCAAGACCGACGAGGTCTACACGGCCAGGGAGCGCCTGAACAACGGCGACGGTCTGAAGATGACGAGCCGCGACGTGGATGACGACGAGGACGGTGATACCGGCGTCACCGTGCCTGCCAGCCCGGCCGCCAGGGCCGAATCCGCCGACTAGGCGGGCCTTGTATCCGAACGGACTTCCTTTCGGACGGCCGGGGCGCGCTCCGGCCGTCCGTCTTTCTTTCCCGGGCCCGCGCGGGCCCGGCCCCCTCAGGGCGGGCAGACGGAGGAGCAATGGATCATTCGCACGGCAGGGGCCGGCGGGCCCCGGAGAAAATCGAGGTCCGCGGGGCGCGCCTGCACAATCTGCAGAACATCGATGTCGACATCCCCCTGAACGGCATCGCGGCCATAGCCGGCGTCTCGGGCTCGGGCAAGTCCTCCCTGGCCCTGGGCGTGCTCTACGCCGAGGGCTCGCGCCGGTATCTCGAGGCCCTCTCCACCTACACGCGCCGGCGCCTGACCCAGGCGGCCAGGCCCGACGTGGACGAGGTCCTGCACATTCCCGCGGCCCTCGCCCTGCGCCAGCGCCCGGGCGTGCCGGGCATGCGCTCCACCTTCGGCACCGGCACGGAGCTTCTGAATTCGCTGCGCCTCATGTTCTCCCGTCTCGCGAGCCACCGCTGCCCGAACGGGCACATGGTCGCCCCCTCCCTCAATGTCGCCGCCGAGCGGCCGCTGGTCTGCCCTGTCTGCGGCGCGGAATTCATGGCGCCCAGCGCCGAGATGCTGGCCTTCAACAGCCAGGGAGCCTGCCGGACGTGCTGCGGCACGGGCTTTGTGCGCTCGGTGGACCGGGCCTCGCTCGTGCCGGACGAGTCGCTCACCATCGACGAGGGCTGCGTGGCCCCCTGGAACAGTCTCATGTGGTCGCTCATGAAGGATGTGTGCCGGGCCATGGGCGTGCGCACGGACGTGCCCTACCGCGACCTGACCGACCGGGAGAAGGCCATTGTCATGGACGGTCCGGCCGAGAAGAGGCACATCCTCTACCGGGCGAAGAACACCGAGGACACCTGCGTGCTGGACTTCACCTACTTCTCCGCCGTGCGCACGGTGGAGAACGCCCTCTCCAAGGTGAAGGACGAGAAGGGCATGAAGCGGGTTGAGCGCTTCCTGAAGGAAGACCTCTGCCCTGACTGCAGCGGCACGCGCCTCAGCGCCGAGGCCAGGGCGCCGCGCGTGCGCGGCCTCTCCCTGGACGAGGTCTGCCGCCTGCCCCTTGCCGAGCTCTCCGTCTGGGTGGACGGGGTGCCCGACTCCCTGCCCGAGGCCATGCGGCCCATGGCGAAATCCATCTGCGCCTCCTTCCGGCTGACCGCCCGCAGGCTCTCCGAGCTCGGGCTCTCCTACCTCTCCCTGGACCGGGCCGCCTCCACCCTCTCCACCGGCGAGCGGCAGCGCATGCAGCTCGCCAGAGCCGTGCGCAACCGCACCACAGGCGTCCTCTACGTGCTGGACGAGCCCTCAATAGGCCTGCATCCGGCCAACATCGCAGGGCTCAACAATGTGATGCGCGATCTTGTGGCCGACGGCAACACGGTCCTGCTGGTAGACCACGAAAGCCTCATTCTGAGGGAGGCCGACTGGATCACCGAGATGGGACCGGAGGCCGGCGCGAAGGGCGGGACCGTTGTCTGCGAGGGCACGGTCGAAGACATCATTGCCAATCCTGCCTCGCGCATAGGCCCCTTCCTGAAGGACGGTGCCCCCGCCCCGAACGACCTGCCTGAGAGCGAGGTCTTCGCCAGGGGGCGCATCCATCTCGAGGCCGGCGCCATCCACACGGTCCGCCCGCTCGCGGCGGACTTTCCCCTGGGCCGCCTCACCGTGGTGACCGGCGTCTCGGGCTCGGGCAAGACCACCCTGGTGCTTGAGACGCTGGTGCCGGCCCTGCAGGCGCTGACCGCGGGCTCTCCCCTGCCCGCCCACGTGCAGGGCGTCACGGCCCCCGGCATACGCCGCGTGCGCCTTATCGACGCCTCGCCCATAGGCATCAACGTGCGTTCCACAGTGGCCACCTATGCCAATGTGCACGACGAGCTGCGCCGCGCCTTCGCTCGCACCGACGAGGCGAAAGCCGCT